>CAYWTU010000408.1:0-4626 GCA_964461275.1 uncultured Pirellulales bacterium
CCCGCCGCCACGCCGACCAACAGCGCCGGCATCGGCTGTACATAGCCCGAAGCGGGCGTGATGCAAACCAGTCCCGCCACGGCGCCCGAGGCCGTTCCCAGGACGCTAGCCTTGCCGCGGGTTACCCATTCCATCACGGCCCATGCCACGGCGCCGGCGGCGGCCGCGAAATGCGTCGCGCAAAACGCGCTGGCCGCCAAGCCACCGCTGTTCAATGCGCTGCCGGCATTGAATCCGAACCAGCCGACCCACAACATGGCCGCGCCAGTGACGGTGTAGGTCAAATTGTGCGGAGGCATGGGGTCGTGGCCGAAGCCCAGACGCTTGCCCATCACCAACGCGCAAATCAGCGCGGACACCCCGCTGGAGATGTGCACCACGGTTCCGCCCGCGAAGTCCAAGGCCCCGGTGTTGATGCCGCCGATCTTGGCGTGATCGAATCCGAACGCCAACATCCCGCCGTCCCAAACCCAGTGGCACAGCGGGCAATAAACCAGCGTGGCCCACAAGATCATGAACACGCACATCGTGCTGAACTTCATCCGTTCGGCAAACGCCCCGCAGATCAGGGCCGGGGTGATGACGATGAACATGCCCTGAAACAGCATGTGCGTCAGCCGGGGAATGGTCCCTTCGACCGGATGCACCGCGATGTTCTCGCTATTGAGCTGCGGGGCAACGTTGCGCATGAACAGGAATTCGCCGCTGCCAATCCACGGGTTATAGTCGGGACTCGCCGGCGCGCCCGCCAGCGGGGGCGTGCCGCCAAAGGCAAGCGAATAGCCGTAGATGGCCCACATCACGGTCATCAGGCCCATGAGGAACAAGCACTGCATCATCACGCTGAGCACGTTCTTCTTGCGAACCAGGCCGCAGTAGAACAGCGCCAGCCCGGGCGCGGTCATCATCAGCACCAAGGCCGATGAAACGAGCATCCAGGCGTGATCACCCTTGTCGATGGGCGCCTGTTTGGCGTCGCCGCTGGCGGCGTCCGCAGTGGCTTCGACTACTCCCTCGTCCGCCGCAGCCTCCGGCTCTTGGGCCTGGATCCCTGTTGCGAACACCAAGCCGGCGCAAACCGCCAGCGCACACAATCTCTTCCAAGTCATAAGTGACTCCCCGTGCCAATAGATCAGCATGGGCGCGCACCCCGCCTGCCGGCAACATTGCCGACGGTGCGCACCTGACCCAGTGCTACCCGAACGCCCGCAATAGAGACGGACGACGCCTGGTACGAGAGCACGGAGGAGCGGAAACCGACGCTTAGGACACGCCCGGAACGCCTGCCGAGATGGCAAAGCGTCCCTAGAAAAATCCACGGCCGCCACCGGGAAATTGCCCGTGTCTTAGCGCTGGTTTCCTCAAACCTGTCGCCCAGACTAGTCGAACCGCTTATCGAAGTAAAGCAGGCCATCAAGAATTTTGATGAGAAATTTCCCGGTTCTCGTCCGCCGATGGCCGACGGCCGCCAGTGGCCCAAACGGGTCGGGTCCACCGCCTCGCGGAACCCAAGTGCAAGTGACCCTCTCCCCCGTTCCCAGACGTACCCAGAACAAAACCGGACTTACTCCCGCCGCGCGCCGTGTAGGCGCAGGCGCCAACCGTGGCCCCCACCGGCCATGGCTAAGTCGGCCGATGAATTTGGCGGGCAAGCTGCCGAGCCGCGCCGGCCGGGTCCGGGGAGTTGCAGATTGCGGCGCCAACCGCTACCTGGCCAAGACCCGCCGCGAGCACCTGGGCCACATTTTCGGGGCCAATGCCGCCGATGGCCAGCGCCGGCAGCCGAATTTCCGCCGCCACCTGGCGCACCAATTCCAGGCCCGGATACGTTGCAAATCGCTTGGTGCCTGACGGAAACACCGGCCCCACGCCGATATAGCTAGCGCCTTCCAAAACCGCTTGCCGAGCCTGCTCGACGCTGTGCGTCGAGACGCCGACCAACATGTTAGACCCCACGACGCGGCGCACGTCGGACACGGTCAGTTCCTCTTGGCCCACGTGGACGCCGTCGGCCGCCGTCAGGGCCGCCAGGTCGGGTCGGTCGTTCACGACCATCAGCGTCCGTGTGCCGACCGTCATTTGGCGCAGCAGCCGGGCTCGCATGAGCAGTTCGCGATCCGCCAGTCGCTTGTCGCGCAGTTGTAGGGCGTCGACCTGCTCAGCGATCAGCGTCGCGGCAAGTCGCTCAAATTCGGCTAGCGTCGGACGGCCGTCGATGAGCACGTACAGCCTCACGCTGGCCAGCCGCAATGCAGCGTCGCGGGTCTGCTCGATCGCCTTGTGATAAGTGTAGGCGCGATAGCGTAGGGCTTCGATTTGCGGTCCGAGCGCCGGGTGCAACAGTTTGCCCAGCTCCTCAAGTGTCCGGAGCGACTGCTCGAGTCGGGCGAAGTTGGCTGCGAACACGTGGGCCAGACTGCCGCGCCGTTGCTCGTCGGGCACGGTGACGGACGTACCGACGTCGTGCAACGTGTCGCGGCAGACTAACCGCTCCGCCATGGGAACCGGCGCCAACGTCGTCGTTAGGTCGTGTCGCAACTTCTTGAGACATTCGGTCAGGTGTCGGTCATCTAGCGCCATGCGCGCGCAGTCTTCAACGACTCGCAGGGCCTCTGCCGCACGGTTGGCTGCCGCGTCGAAGATCCGCAGCGCGGCGTGACGGTCGCTGGTCGATGGCGCCACGATGGTCGGCGGCGACGCGGCGGGTTGCTCCATCGCCAGCGGTGCCGCTTCGTCCATCGGCAGCAGTTCGTTGGAAATGCCGTACAGTTCTTCCAAGCGTTGGGTGATGGCGTCCGGCGCTAGCCCCCGTTCGGCCAGCCAGTCGGATAGCTCGGACGGAACCAGCGTCAGGCCAAGCAGCAGATGCTCGGTGGCGTATTCCAAAGGTTGCGGATGTTCACCAAGCCGGCGGCCGGCAACCCGCAGCGCCGCCAGCACTGCTGGCGCCAGGCTCGACTGGGAAGATTCGGTGGGGGTGTCGACCTGCGTGAGCCGCGGCCAACGGTGGCCCACCGAGCGGGCGTCGATTCCCCTGTCGGAAAGCATCAGGGCGGCCCGACATTCGTCCTCGGCCAACAGTCCCATCAGGACCGCCAGCGGACCCAGGCCATCGGAATCGTCAGGATCGCGCCAAGCGGCGGCAGCCCGCAGGGCCCGCTGCGCCGCCGGTGTGAATGTGACGTTCATAGGCTTAAAGTCCGCCAAACTAGCTGGACCTGAACATTTCCTTTTTTACCACTGTCCCATGGGGGTGCGTACTGGGGCAATTCCCGCTGGCAGGACCGTCAGGCACGCTGCTGTAACAACCGACTTCAATTGGCGACGAGGCGCCTGGCGGGCCTCCCAGTCAGAATAATCGTTTAACATCGAATCAAGTTGATGCGTATAAGGCAAAATTTATCGCTTGGCAACCGGTATGGTGCGCGTAACTTCAAGCACGGCTTTCAGTTGCCTTGATCGGCGCGAAATCGAGAGTTAGAATTCCCTGGCATCCGGACCGAACTTCCGGCCGCCAAGGCAGTCTCTGACTTCCGGCGAGCATGGCACCGTTCATGGAGGAAAGTGCCGATGCGCAGACCTTCTTTCGTCTTGCGCCTGTGGCCGGGAGGGACACTGCTCTGGCAGGACGGGGCCTGGTATGGCCTGGTGCTGGCCGTTGGCTTTGGCGTGCTTTTGGACCTGGCCCTGCTGACCACTTTAATCTGGACCGACGTGGTGGACGCCAGCGTTCGCGCGGCCGCCTGGTTCTTGATTGCGGTGATCTGGATGGGCTGGCTGGCAGCCAGCAGCTCGCGGGCGGCCGCCGACGATGACATTGATCCGGAGCCCTTGTTTCAAAAGGCGGTAACCGAATACTTGAAGGGGGATTGGCTGGCGGCCGAGCGGCTGCTTGGGCAGCTTTTGAAGTCCAACGACCACGACTCCGAGGCTCGGCTGATGCTGGCCACACTGCTCAGGCGGACAGGACGGCTGGACGAAGCGGCACGGCAACTCGACACCTTGGCCCGCCAGGACAACGCTCTGAAATGGGCCCCGGAAATTGTTGGGCAACACGCCCTGATCGCTCGCCAACGGGCTGAAGGTGAACCAACCAGCGAACGAAACGTATGGAGAAGCACGGAGGACTCGGCCGATGCTGCCGAATCTGCCGTGGATGATGTGGTCGCTGCAACAGATCGTTCGGCGGCCGCCTGATGAGCAAACCCCGCTTGAATTCATGTGAATTCATTTATCGCATTCCATTAGAAGTCGACAACCAACCGCACCGACGGGTTAGACCGGCAGAATGATCAGGCCGTTGACCGGTTGTTTGGCGGTTTCACAGCTCCTGAAGCCAGAAACCAGCGCGAGGAAGCAACTATGTACGAACGATTTACCGATCGAGCGCGGAAGGTCATGCAATTGGCCAACCAGGAGGCGCAGCGCTTCAATCACGAATACATCGGCACGGAACATGTGCTGTTGGGCCTGATCAAGGAAGGCAGCGGCGTGGCCGCCAATGTGCTCAAGAATCTGGACGTCGACCTGCGCAAGATCCGCCTGGAGGTGGAAAAGCTGGTCCAAAGCGGGCCGGACATGGTCACCATGGGCAAGCTGCCGCAGACGCCTCGAGCCAAAAAGGTA
>CAYWTU010000409.1:0-4619 GCA_964461275.1 uncultured Pirellulales bacterium
CTACCTACGCCACAGCCCACCAGCGCCGGAATCGACGAGAGCGTGCAGGCCGGCGTCCTCGTGGCGCCGTTCAATCACTTGCCGACAACCGAACAAATTCTGGCCCGGCACGCCCACGAAATTGCCGCGGTAATCGTCGAGCCGCTGCAGCGCTGCACGCCGCCGGCTCCCGGTTTCCTCGAGGGGCTGCGGGCGGCAACGCAGCGACACGGCATCTTGTTGATCTTCGACGAAGTAGTGACTGGGTTCCGTTTGGCCTACGGCGGCGCGCAGGAATATTACGGCGTCGTGCCAGACCTGGTGGCCTACGGCAAGGCGCTAGGCGGAGGCTATCCCATCGGTGCCTTCGGCGGTCGCGCCGACCTGATGCAACAGGTGCGCGAAGACCGCTTGGGCCATGCGCCGTACGTGTGGACGGCGTCGACCCTGGGGGGCAACCCCATTTCGGCCGCGGCTGCCCGGGCAGCGCTCCGTGTGCTCAGCCGACCGGGCGTCTATCCTCGATTGCACGAGCTGGGCCGCTATCTGCGTGTCGGCATGGAGCGCGTGCTGGCGCGCACTGGCGCGGCGGCACAGATCATTGGCGATGGTCCGCTAGCCCAAGTTGTGTTCACCACGGAGCCTGTCAGCGATTACCGTTCGACCGCGCACAGCGATCGGCGACGGGCTCGGAAGGTGATGTTGGAACTGTTCCGCCGCGGCGTATTCCTCAACCCCATGGGGACCAAACTCTACCTGTCACTGGCCCACACCGAGGCGCATTGCGACGAGTTTCTTGAACATTTCTCCGCGGCACTGCACGTCACGGGATCGTAGGACGCTCCGTCGTCAGCATTGGATGTCCGTCATTGCTGTCGCTCTTGGGCCTGTAACGGAACAAAATGATCTTACTGTGAGGCTATGGGGTAGCGATTATGCACCTGTTGCCCGACGACGAATTCGACCGCCGCCTGGTCCACAATGTGCATCCGCCCGACTGGAAGAATCCAGTTCCCCGCGGCCGCTATAACCTGGCGGCTATCGGCGGCGGCGCGGCGGGACTGGTTTCGGCGGCCGGCGCCGCGGGACTGGGCGCCAAGGCGGCGCTGATCGAGCGATCGCTCTTGGGCGGCGATTGCCTGGTGTACGGGTGCGTTCCCAGTAAGGCGTTGTTGCGGGCGGCACGCTGCGCTTACGAAGTCCGCCACGCCGCCCGCTTCGGGGTCCGCGGCGTCGATTTGGCAGCGGTCGATTTCGCCGCGGTCATGCAACGAATGCGGTCCCTTCGGTCCGACTTTAGCCAGCACGATTCCGCCCTTCGCTTTACCAACCTGGGCGTCGACGTCTTCTTAGGCGACGCTCGGTTCACAGGCCCCCGGACGCTCGAAGTGGCTGGCCAACGAATCGAATTCCGCAAAGCCGTGATCGCCACCGGCGCCCGACCCGCCGTACCAGACATTCCCGGCCTCGCCGACACGGGGTACCTGACCAACGAGTCGATCTTCTCGCTGACCGAGTTGCCGCGACGGCTAATCGTCGTTGGCGCCGGGCCGGTGGGCTGCGAGTTGGCTCAGGCCTTTGCCCGGTTTGGCGGCCAGGTGCATCTGCTGGCCCGCAGTCGTCGAGTTCTCGCCAAGGATGAGCCGCAGGCGGCAGAGATTGTCGAGCGGCAGTTCCACGGCGAAGGCGTGCAGTTGCACCTGGGCGTCCGTTATCTCCGTGCAGACCGGGTGGGAGACGAAACGCGGTTGCATGTGGCGCACGATGCCGGCGAAACGACGATTGTCGGCGACGCGATTCTAGTGGCCGTCGGCCGACAACCAAACGTTGAAGGTCTGGGCTTGGAGGCGGCCGGCGTCGAGTACTCGTCGCGGGGCGTGGTGGTCGACGATTTCCTTCGCACGTCCAATCGCCAGGTTTTTGCCGCCGGCGATGTCTGCGGCCAACAGCAGTTTACCCACGCCGCCGACACGATGGCCCGCACGGTGATTCGTAATGCCCTGTTCCTAGGGCGACAGCGCTGGTCGCGGCAATGGATTCCGCGCTGCACCTACACCGACCCCGAAGTCGCGGCAATGGGCCTCACCGCCGCTCAGGCCGCCGAACAGGGCATCGCAGTGGACCGCTACGAAATCGACTTGGCCAAGGTCGATCGGGCCGTGCTTGACGACGCACCACGGGGATGCGCCATCATCCATGTGCGGCACGGCACGGGCGAAATCGTCGGTGGGACGATCGTAGCGCCGCACGCCGGCGAGATGATCGGCGAGCTGGCGCTGCTAGCTTCCGCGCGCATGCCACTAGCAACCTTGGCGGGCGTCACGCATTGTTATCCAACACTGGTCGAGGCGTTTAAGCACCTCAGTGATCAATACCAGCGCACCCGACTCTCCCCTCGCGCCGCCTCCTGGGCCCGCCGCTGGTTGGCCTGGACGCGGTAAAGCGGTTATTGCCGCCGCATCGTTGCCTACTCACTCGGCCCACTGAGCCATCATTTCTCATTGATGCGTTGCCGCGCCTGCCGCCACAAAACCAGGCGATTTTTTTCCGCTGCACAACGCTTGCCCCAACCGTCGACGACCGATATAGTCACAGTGGGTGGTGTGAAACCCCCTCTATATGTGCAATTCTGCTGTGGCAAAATCGAACAGTTGTAGCGGTTTCCAATAACCTCAAGGTGGGGTAATGCACCTGACCGGCGAGGTTGATCGCGAGCCATGGCAAACCTGCCGTGACAGAATTACGAGAAAAACGCCTGGTAGGCCGACAGGAACAACCGGTTCGATATTAGTCGCTGACGATTGGCACAAGATTCGCTCAACAGACGAGAGGAATGGAAACTTTGGAGGTCAGAAGGGGATCGTAGGTGTCGCAACCTCCCTTCTGATCGCCAAGGCAAGAAAGAGGCTGCTGGCTGCATTTCTTTTCAGGATGGGGACATGGCGGTGGTCAGGCCCACAGGCGACTGAATGAGCCTGCACTGATCAGTACTACTTGGCCCACGGCTTGGCCACCGCACATCCCCGGTCGACCCAATTCAACCCACTTCTCGCAAAGGGTAGCAAGATGCTCGTACTCAGCCGCAAGACCGACGAACAGATTTTGATCGGCGACAACATTACCGTCACCGTCCGCCGCATTGCGGGGAATCGCGTGGTGCTGGGGATCAAGGCCCCGGACGACGTACGAATTCTGCGGCAGGAATTGCAACCTGTGGTGGACTCATTTCGCGACTCGGCGCCGGTGGCGCCCAAGCTGGTCGAAGAAAGCCACGGCGAGATGTTTATCCTGGACGGCGCGGCCATCTAGCCCCACCCCCGCGCTTTCGGGATGAGTTAGGCTCCCGCCGGACCAACTGATGTACTTCAGTTGTGCTGCACCCCACCGGTCCGGCGGGGCCTTTTCTTTTGGGCCGCTTCTTGCGTCCCGGCGCCATGCGAGCGCCGCTTTGGCATTGCCTTGCACCCCTAGGCCGACCGTTCTTCGCTCGAATCTGACGACAGTTGCGTTCCGCGCCGACCGCTGGAAAATGGGTCAGCCCGTCACGGTCCGCGTGCGTCGCGACAGCCGCTGAAAAGTTCATCTCCCACGCAACTTTGTCGATGCCAGCCGAAGCTGAGATTCGCCGACTGCGAGAAGAAATTCGGCGGCACGACTACGCCTATTACGTACTCGCCAAGCCCGAGATTTCGGACCGGCAGTACGACGTTCTCATCGAGCAACTGCAAGGGCTCGAGGCGGCTCATCCGGAACTCGTCGCGCCCGACAGTCCCACCCAACGGATCGGCGACCAGCCCGTCGACGGTCTGAGATCGGTTGAACACGGCGTGCCGATGATGTCGATCGACAACACCTACAGCCTGGAGGAACTCAAGAAATTCGGTGAACG
Source organism: uncultured Pirellulales bacterium (assembly GCA_964461275.1). Taxonomy (GTDB): domain Bacteria; phylum Planctomycetota; class Planctomycetia; order Pirellulales; family CAYNRE01; genus CAYWTU01. Next base: position 3,869 of record CAYWTU010000409.1, read on the forward strand.
CGTGTCCAAACAGCTGCCCGGCGAGCAGATCGCCTGGGCGGTCGCGCTCAAAATCGACGGCGTGGCCGTCAGTGTGACGTACGAAGACGGACAGTTGACGCGGGCGGCGACTCGCGGCAACGGTCGCGTCGGCGACGACATCACCCACAACATTCGGACCGTCAAGAGCGTGCCGCTGAAATTGCTTGGGGCGCGCGTGCCGCGGCGGCTCGAGGTCCGCGGCGAGGTCTACATGACCAACTCCGACCTGGTGCGGCTCAACGAATCGCAGAAAGCCCACGGCGACGAGGTTTACGCCAACACCCGCAACCTGACCGCCGGCAGCATTCGTCAACTCGACCCCAAGATGTGCGCCAGCCGAAATCTGCGGTTCTTCGTGCACGGCGTGGGCGACGTCGAAGGACTGCGAGCCCGAAGCCACATCGATTTTCTCCACGAGGTGGCCGAATACGGCCTGGCGCCGACGCCGTTGGCCGAACGATTCAGCGATTTCGACGCCGCGACGGCGCACTGCGAAGAGTTGATTGAACGGCTGCACGAACTGGATTTCGAGATCGACGGCCTGGTGCTGAAGGTGGACGACTTTGAGCAGCGGCGCCGGCTGGGCGCCACTTCTAAGGCGCCGCGATGGGTCGTGGCCTACAAATTCGAGAAGTACGAGGCCACCACTCGACTGAACGCCATTCGCGTTCAAGTGGGCAAGACCGGCACGATTACGCCGGTGGCCGATCTGGAGCCGGTCGAGCTTGCC
>CAYWTU010000410.1:0-4616 GCA_964461275.1 uncultured Pirellulales bacterium
CGGTGGCTGCCGCCACCCTCTTTTCGGCGGCGTGTGCGACGGCGGTGTTGGCGTGGAACCTACGCCGCCGGCGTGGAGCGGCAACGGAAGCCTTCGCTGACCAGGGCTGAAGCCCCGCGGGGAATCGATGCGACTCAATCGCCGACCGGCCGGTGGCCGCTTGATTCGACGGACGAGGGCCCGCGCGGCCGGGTTTTCGCTGGTCGAATTGCTGGTGGTCATCGCCATCATCGGCATCCTGATCGCCTTGCTCTTGCCCGCGGTGCAAGCGGCTCGCGAGGCCAGTCGCCGCAGCAGTTGTCAAAACAACCTGCGCCAAATCGGAGTGGCGCTGCACAACTTCGAGCAGACTTTCAAGAAGCTTCCCACCGGCTCAGATTCGAAGCCGTATCCAGACAATCCCGCCAACGCCCACACCTTCTACCGCTGGTCCACGTTGGCGTACCTGGCGCCTTATCTGGAACAGGGCGCCGCCTTCGACCAGTTGGACCTCAAGCTGCCGCTGTACAACAACTTCGCCGTCACGCCGCAGAACGTGGCCGGGGCGGCTAAAGTCATTCCCACGTTTCTCTGCCCCAGTGACAGTGACACGCCGGTGGCCAAAAACTTCGGGCCCACCTGTTACGCGGCCTGCGCTGGAACGGGCGTGGGAGGCGGGTCGCCGTTCGACGCCGACGGAGTATTCTTCGTGAATTCCGAATTGCGCTTGGCCCGAATCACAGACGGAACCAGCCATACGGTGGCGTTTTCAGAAAGCGTGCTCGGCTCTGGCAAGGAGAACCATTCCGATCCACTGCTGGTGGACCATCAGACCATGTACGCCTTCGTGTTCACTACGCCGCTGACGGAGGCGGCGTGCAGCTCAGCCACCAAGTGGAACGTGACCAATCGCCGCGGCTTCGCCTGGGTCAACGGCGAGTATCGCTGCGCTCTGTACAACCACTATCTCCCGCCCAACGTCAAACGCTGCGATTGCATCGCCAATCGGATCACCGGCGGGCTCGACGTGCGCTACGCTCCCTACGGCTGGCGCGCCGCCCGTAGTCGACATCCCGGGGGCGTCAACGTTCTCTTGGTGGACGGTTCGGGACACTTCGCAGCGGACACGATCGACCTGGCGGTTTGGCAGGCGCTGGCCACGCGGGACGGCGGCGAGACCGATCTGCCCGGCGGGTGGTAGCTGCGGTTCTCGCGCGACCTAGCAAGAGCACGCCACAGTTCGGCCACCCCAAACCCTACCGCGGTTCGTAGGCCGTAATCGGTAAATGGCCGTAGAGCGTGTTGCCGCCGCGAAGGATGTAAAACTTGATGGGGTCGATTTCCTGCAAGTCCTTGCGGCTGAGGATATAGTCGACGTTGTCCAGGCTCACTGTTTCCCAGATGTGCATTCCCACCAGTACGTCGCCTCGCTGAATGCCTTGCTTGGCGGCAGGACTGCCGGGACGAACGGCGGTGACACTCAGTCCTCCGCGATACGACGATTGCAGCTCGCGGAATCGCCTGGCCGGCGCTGGGGCCAGCTTCACACCCAGAACATCCCAACTCGCTTCGCTCACATCGGCCCGCGCCGGCGGCGCCGCGGCCAAGGCGATTTCACGGGTTAGCGTTTCGCCTTCCCGGCTCAGTTGCACTTCGACGCTCTGACCGGCCCGGCGATCCAGCAGCGCCCGCTCGATGTCCAGCGGCCGCCGGACCCGCGTGCCATTGACGGTTGTCAGCGTGTCGCCAGGCTTGAGGCCGCCGGTCTGGGCCGGACTGTCCTGGTCAATCTGCTCGATCAGCACCCCGCCCGTCTGGGCCGAGGCGGCCGCTACGCCGTGCCAAGCGGAATTCAGTCGCCGCACGCTCATCAGCTCCGACGCAACCTGCAGCACCTTGTCGATTGGAATAGCAAACCCAATGCCTTGAGCGCCCGCTCGCACCGCCACATTGATCCCAATGAGTTCGCCATCGATGTTCATCAGCGGCCCACCCGAGTTGCCGGGGTTGATGCTGGCGTCGGTCTGAATCAGGTCCTCATAACGTTGCCCTTCGCCCACCTCCACGGTCCGATGCAAGGCGCTGATGATTCCGCGAGTGACGGTGTGTTCGTAGCCGTAGGCGTTGCCCACCGCGATCACCGGCTCGCCGATCATCAGGTCGGCCGATGTTCCTAGCGGCGAAACGGGCATCGGTTCACCGAGGTCCAACTTGATCACCGCCAGGTCCGTCTTGGCGTCGCGCGAAATCAATCGGGCCACGTGGTTGGCCCCGTCGTGCAGCGTGACCTCAATCTTCTTGACCCCTTCCACCACATGATGGTTGGTGAGAATGTAGCCGCGGGGGTCGATGACCACGCCGGTTCCCATGCCATTGACACGACGGTCGGCCTCGAGTCGGGCAAGGGCGGCCTCCTCGCGGCTGAGTTCTTTTTCACCGTGAATATTGACGACCGACGGACGCACCTGCTCCACCGCACGGACGATGGCCGTGCGGCGCAGCTCGGAGGCGGTCGCCGGGAGCGGGCCGATCAACGCGATGGCCAGCAGGCCGGGCGCAAGCTGGACCATCGCGCGGCAACGCCGCGCGCCGTCAGGGAGTAAGGTCATTGTGATCCGTCAATCGAGGCGGGAACGGCCGCACGGGCGGGGGCGTCGGGTCGCGCGGGTGCGAACCGTCGGCGGTATACGGCCTTACGATTGAGAGGATCGGCCCAACCCGGAAAGTGGCTTCAGGGGGCAACGGTCTGGCCCGAACGCGCTGCCCAATTTCACAGACGCCTGCGGGGCAAGTTCTAACGGTCAGCCAAGAGGTCGCGATTACGCGACGACCTTTCGCCGCTGAAGACTACCGGCGAAACAGGTTACGGCTGGCGGCCGAGCCAGGGCGCGAAGGCGGAATTTCATGCCCGCGCGGTCGTGATGGTTGCGAACGATAGGCGATTCGCCGCGCTTCAGGCGAACGAGGCCGGGCGAATTCCGGTGGGTCCGCTGGCCCGCTGCCGTGGCCGGTTGCGTCTGTGTTGGCCGTCATGGCGGTGGCGTCGTACGTTTCGCGGGGCTGGAAGACGTTGGTCGTAGGAACTGGGTGAAAATAGGGGTGGTGATACTCCTCCGTCGTTGGCGCGCCGCAGCGTCCGCAGTTCAAGGTCGCCAACAGGCCCCGCAAGCGCCCCCTCGTCAGGCAGCAGCGTTGCGATTTTGCGCAGACGCCGCAGTGCCCACAGTCGGCGCTTGCCGGCCCGCAACCGCCACCGGCCGTTACGCACGCTTGCGGGCCGCAGGGACTACAGCATCCGCTGGAAAGTGTCAGCAATAGCAAGGACGCCGCGGTCCACCGTCGTCGTTTGCGACAGTTGGCCGACCGTCGCCAGCGGATCTTGGGCAGTTTGGCGAACATGAGAAGCGAGGCCTCGCGAAAGCGCAGTCCGGTCTCGGCATTGTCCATCGGCATTTTCTGAACTGCGTAACAGGAAAACTTTGCGCCATCGGAAGTCTTTTTCGGTTCGCCGGGTCGGCCGATAGGGTAGGCCGCCCGGACCCGGCGGCCGCGCCGTTGCTACGCCGAGCGCGACCGCCACGTCGGGCATGCGCCGGGCGTTCGCCAACGGCGGCAGGTTCGTTGCGACGGGATGGCCAAACCGGCAGATTTGCGTTGGCCAGCCACTCGACTTGAAGCGGCACGGCCGCGTCACGCGATAGCAAGATCAGGCGCGCTCTCGACCGCGGAGAAGTCCGACTCCGCGGGGCAGTGCGCCGGTTCTCCCCCCATGCATCGATGAGTGCAGCCATTCCTGCGCGCTGGACGAGTGAGCGCTCGTCCGACGCGGGCGGCGTTCGTGCGCCGTTGCGACCGCCATTCTTATCCATCGTTCCTCGCGACGAGTTTGGCAGCGAGGCCGACCTCGCGCATTGTCCGCTTGACCTGCCGGAGGAAGACCCACCGGCCGACGTGATTCAGCGCCGCACCGCGGAGCCCACCACGCTGCTGTTGATCTGCGTCATGGTGAGCTTGGTGACGTCCGGAGTTTTCGCGGAGGTTTGGTTCCCCCGGCAACCCATCGGGCGAGCGCCGCAGGCGGTGCGCCTGCCGCTGGAAAACCTACGGATGCGCTCCTCGCCGCAACTGCTCCGCCTGGTCGCGTCACAGGCCGACGCCGCTTGGCAGCCGGCATTGTTGGAACTGGGCCGGCGCGGGGCCCTGACCGAATTGGCGATGCTCCGCGAGCACGAATCGGCCGCGGTAAGGGCGCTGGTGCCGATCGCATTCTTGGAGATGGGCGCCCGCGCCCACGACCAAATTCCGTGGCTCGCCGAAGGATTGGCCTCACCGGACCAATCGGTTCGCCAGTCCACGATGACGGCGCTACGTACGCTCGCACGCCGCCACGGAGCGTTTTGCATGCCTGCTGGCAGCGAGCGCTACCGCGACCTGGCACACGCCGCACCGTAACGCCGCGTTGGTCCGCTTCTTCGAGGCGGCGCCTCGCGTCTGACGGCAGCGTTCGCGTGGGCTTGTGCCGTATGTCGGGCACAAGCCCGCCCGTCGCAATCTACGCTTAACCCAGCGGCGTCAGTTCCTCGTTTGGCGCCAGGTCGACGGCCACCGACCGACGCCGCGACTGACCTGCCACGGTC
>CAYWTU010000411.1:0-4613 GCA_964461275.1 uncultured Pirellulales bacterium
CAGGTGCGGCGCCGTTTGGGGCGCATCGAGTTCCCGCAGGGCGCCAATGGCGGGCCGCGCCAGCCAGTCGGGCTGGCGCGGATCGACGCACATGACGAGCGGCTCGAAGGCCAAGCTCGGCTCGGCGTGCGCCAACAGGCGCACAGCCAGCACCTGGTTACCGGAGCCGACGGCGGAGTCGATCGCCTGCGCAGCCGCTAGTTCCAGCCGCATTTGCCACCAGGCGGCCACCGCAGGGCCGGCCTGCGCCGCGGCGTCCGACAGCCGCCGTCCGCTATCTCGGCAACCATCGCCCAGTCCGACCAACAGCGTGTCATGGGCGGGATTCGATTGCATCGGCTCGCTGCGATCGAGCAATTGCCGCAGGAAATCGCCGGCGGCCGGCGACTCCTCGCGGCCGACTTGATAGGCCAGTTGTTCCAGCGTGCCCACAGCGTCGCCGCGCGCCAGATAGCCAGCGCTGTCGACCAACGTCATCGCCAGCGGACCTGAGCAGCGAGCGCTGGAGCTGAGCGCCGCCGTCCTCAGCCAATAGTCGGCGCCGTCGCGGAACAAAACGTCGGCCAGCGCCTGGGCGACGGCCGGCAGCGCCGATTCCTGGGCCACTTGACCCAACGAGAACGCCGCCTGCATTCGGACGCGAATATCGTCATCGGCCGCCAGCACGACTGCCCGCGACAGCAGTTCGGCATCGGTCTCGAGTCGATTCTCGGCCAGCTTCAGTGCATGCCCGCGCACCGCCCAGCATTCGTCGGCCATGCCGCGTAGTAGATCGGCGTTATTCAACCCGTCGAGTCCGTCCAGCGCGTAAAGCGCGTGCAACCGACCTTGGGCCAGCGTCGCGCTGCGCACGAGCTTGCGCAGCGGTTCGATGGCCGCGGCGTCTTGCCGCTCGAACAGCAGCCTCTGCGCCGTCTCGCGCCACCATGCGCCGGGGTGGTTCAAATAGTCGACTAGTTGTTCCGTGTTGCAGCTTCCGAGTGCCGTAGGGGGCGGTCGTTGAAAGTCGTCCGGCACGACGCGGTAGATCCGTCCCCTGTCGCGGCCCCTTGTCAAGTCGACCCGCTCCCAAACGTCCCGCGGCACATGGACGCTTTCGATCTGCTCGCGGCACATATCACACAAGTACAGGCAGCCGTCCGGCGCGTTGAACGCATTGACCGGTCGAAACCAATTGTCGCGTGAGCGGATGAACTCGTTTTGCTCGTCGACGCGCTCGGACGCAAAGCTCACTCCTTGAGCAATCAGCCGGCGGCGATGCACAACGTTATTCTGGGCATCGCCCACGAATAGTTGACCGCGATACTCCTGGGGAAAGGCCTGTCCGCGGTAAATCGCCACACCAGCGGCGCCGTCGATCACATCGTGGCTGAGTCCCGACGATTCGGCCGCACGCTCGCCCAGCGCCAGCCGCCGCGTGGAACGAATCACCCGCCAGCCTTCGTGCGGACTTGCGCGAAAAATAGGGGTCACGCCCGGCGCTGGATCGTCGGTGACGCGCGGGGCCTTGAGATGCGGATTCCGCATCAGGTATTCCAGCGGCAGGATCACCACCTCGTCGGGATTGGCTTGGTCGCAGAGGAATCGCCGACCCCAATCGTCAAAGGCCAGGCCGAATTGCCCGTTCCCGCTAATCGGCTCCAGCTCTCTGGTAGCGGGATGAAAGCGAAAATCTCGCCCTAGGACCGAGGTCTTGTGCTCCTCGGACGCTCCCTGGACGTGCACCGCCCCACCATTCTTGGAGCTCGACCCGTAGATGCGGTTGTCCAGGCCCCAAACCAGGTTGTTGACGGAGCCTTGCTCATTTCCTGTGCCGAAGCCCGTAAACGCTATTTCGCGGCGGTCGGCGCGACCGTCGCCGTCGTCGTCGCGCAGATAATAGATGCTCGGCGCGGCAGCCACATAGACGCCCCCGTTCCAGGGCATCACGCCCGTGGGCCACAACAGCTCGTCGGCGAAGATCCGGCTGTGGTCGAACCGGCCGTCCCCATCCAAGTCTTCGAGCAATCGCACGCGCCCCAGCGGAGGTTCGCCCGGCTTGGGCCGGAACGGATAATCGATCATTTCGGCTACGTACAGTCGGCCGTGTTCGTCGAACGCCGCGGCCACCGGGTTGCGGACCAGCGGTTCGTAGGCCGCCAACTCGATGCGGAACCCAGGCCGGACGTCAAAAGTATCGAGAACTTCGTCCGGCTCCTTGGGCGGGACAGGCGCCAGCAGCTTGGCCAGTGTTGCCTCGTCGGACAGCGGCAACAACGGCACAACCGGCTCGGCGGCGGTTGCCGTAGCAAGGCGACACAATCCGAGCGTCAGTAGCAGGGCGCCGCGAACCGCGGCGCTGGCAAGGCATTGCTGGAGGGCTTGGGAGTCCAACAAAGTGCGGTCTCGTTTGGTGGGAAGCAGCGGTGGTTCGAAGGCCGTTGTCAGACAGTCGGGCGGCCTCTTAACAGGCATGACGTGATTTTAAGTTGTGAACCCACCCGGCGACACAATTGGTCGGTACGCGAGATATCGACATGATGTGTTCGCCAGTGGTGGGGGAATCGCCATCATTCGGGCGCTATGGGTTTTATTGGTACAGGACTTTTCCCGCTCGCCCCGCTGGTAGCCGGCGGGAAACCCAGTAAAACTGTAAACCTTGCCAGTCCGGGCGGGGTACTGCCTTTATGCCCTTGGGGAATGGAGTTCGTGAAGGGGCGAACTTTCGCCCCCGCCGCGACGAGCGGCGTCACCGTACAACCACTGCCTTGTTTTATTGGGAGACTTCACCCGTGAAGCGATTTCTGATGACCTGTTTTTCGGCCGTGCTGATCATGGCTGGCACGGCGGTTTCGGCTCCGCAGGCCGCGGCCCAAGAGATGCAGCCGCTGTTGTTGTTGTCGTTCAAGGGGCTCGATGAGTTGGTCGACGACCTGAACTACATCGGCGAATTGTCGGGCAACCCCGACTTGGGTGGCGGCCTGGAAGGCTTGCTGAGCCTGTTTACGGGCGGGCAAGAGATTGAGGGGGTCGACAAGAGCAAGCCCTGGGGCGCCGCGATTAGCAGCGACGGCCTGGAATTTCGCATTCTGGCCTTTATGCCCATCAAGAATCTGGAGCAGTTCCTGAACATGCTCGGCGCCGTTGGCGGTCAGGCTCAGGACGAAGGGGACGGACTGTGGAAGATTGAGGTGCAAAACTTCGGCCTGTATTTCAAGCAGAAGGGCGATTGGACCTATGCCAGCATCAGTCCCGACCTGCTGCAAGAGCTGCCGGACGATGCCACCACGCTGACCAAGGGCCTGGACACCAAGCACGACCTGGCCGTGCAAGCGCACGTCCAAAACATCCCAGAGATCTTCCGCCAGCTCATTGTCGAGCAAGTCCGCCAAGGCATGAGCCAGGCCATGCAGCAGCAGGAAGGCGAAAGCGACGTGCAGTACCAACTGCGCGAGAAGCTCGTTGGCCAGCAATTCGAGGGCCTGAACGAGTCGCTCAACAACATCGATGTATTCAGCTTCGGCGCCTCGATTGACACCAAGGCCAAGCTCGGGGTGATCGACATCACCGAAACCGCCGTGGCCGGCAGCGACCTGGCCAAGCAGATGGCTTCGATGAGCGACCAGAAGGCGCGGTTCGGCGGGTTCCACCTGCCCGACGCCACCGTGTCCGCCACCGCCTGCATGCCGCTCGGCGCCAGCCAGGTGGCACAAATGACGCAGACCATCGACGGCCTCCGCGACGAGTTGTTCAAGCAAGCCGCTTCGCAAGGCCTGGACGGCGCCGGCGGCGTGGCCGATATGGTCAAGGAACTGCTCAACGAGTTGTTCAACGTGGTCAAGAGCACATTCGATAGCGGTAAGGCCGACGCGGGCATTTGCGTGCTCGGGGAAGGGCCGTTCACGATTGCCGCGGGCGGCTACAGCGCCAAGTCCGAGAATCTACAGAAAGTCGTCGAGAAACTGTCGCAGACCCTGGAGACCGAAGTCGGCTTCTACGGCCTGCAGATCGACGCCGCTAAGCACAAGGACGTCCGGTTCCACAGCGTGCAGGTGCCGCTGCCCGGCGGTGAGATCGGCGATGCCTTGACCCAACTATTCGGGTTCGACTTGGAATTGACCTTCGGTGTTGGTCCGGACAGCGTGTTCGTCTCGATGGGCAAGGACAGCATCGACACGGTCAAGAAGATTCTCGACCAGTCCGAAGCCAACGCCAGCAAGCCGGCTCAGCCCATTCAGGCGCAGGCCAAGGTTGCCCCATTGCTCAAGCTGATGGCCGCCGGCGAGAACGCCAATGAGACGGCCGCGGCGGTGTCGGGTGAAATCGAAGCCGGCAAGGACAAGGTGACGGTTACCAGCGCCACCGTCCCCAACGGCATGGCGATCCACATTGAAGCCCAGGAGGGCCTGCTCAAGGCCCTTCCGACGCTCATCCAGTCGTTGCCGATGCCGGCTGGAATTCCAGGCTTCTAGCCTGAGCTGATCGACTTAGAAAACGAACCGGCGTCCGGCGCGCGACAAGCGCGCTGGACGCCGTATTTTTTGCGCAGTTGCCATCGGCTGGGCGTGGCTTGGTCCCACTTAACGCAGCTTGCCGCAAATTTCCCCGCTTGCCCCAGTCGCCACGTTTGGCTT
>CAYWTU010000412.1:0-4611 GCA_964461275.1 uncultured Pirellulales bacterium
TCGATGGGCGAGGCGAACAGCGGAATGTTGTAGAGCGTGATGTCGATCGGCGAGTGGTCGGCAATCTCCTTGAAATACGCGTACACCGCAGCCGGGCTAAGCTTGTAATAGAAGGGCGAGACGATGGCCACCGCCCGCACGCCCAACGAGTGGTAATGCTCGCAGGCGCGAATCGTCTCGCGAACGTTGGCCTCGGCTGCGCCGGCCAAGATCGGCACGCGGCCGGCCGCCTCGTCGGCCATAATGGCCACAATTCGGCGGCGCTCGTCGGGGGTAAAACGGGTGAATTCACCCGTCGAGCCGTTGGGGTACAAGCCATGCACGCCACGTTCAATAAGCCACGAGGTGTACCGCCGCAATTCGGGCTCGTTGATCTCACCTTGGGCGTCGAGTGGGACCACGTTGGGAGTGAAAATGCCATGCAGGCGGTCGGCGGAAGAACTCATATGCAGGACTCGGAGGGCGCCAGGGGACGCGGGCGACATTGGCTTGACGGTGATCAGCTCGGGCTCTTAGTGTAGTCACTGACCTGTTCCAGCGCAATTGCAATTGCAGCTCGCACATGTGCAGGCATGCCCGGACACGCCCCACTGGCCACTTTGTTCCATGTCGATGCATAGACCGCGGCAAGCTGGAGATTCAGAGCCGACGCCCCCCGTCGCCTGGGCCTTGTTGGCGGTGTGGCTGCTGTATTTGGGCATTTTCTATGCCGCGCCATTAACCACGCTGCCGATGCGCGACGACGGTCCCTGGCGACGTTACGAACTGTTCCAATACCTCTTGGCCCCTGATGTGTTGTGGAACGAGTGGACTGGCGGCACGGGCGTGCCGGCCTGCGGCGACCGGCTGACGGTGTTGGCCCCTGTGGCGTGGATCGCGCTGGTGGCGTTGGCCGTAGGGTGGCTATTGCTGCGGATTTTTCGAGTGCTACCCTACTTAACCCGCGCGGAAATGCTGGCGTTTTCAGCAGCGGTCGGCGGAAGCTTTCTGTCGCTTCTGACGTGTTGCGCCGGGATGTGGGGCTGGCTGCGAAACCCCTCGACGTGGTGGCGATTGGAGGCCGCGGCAATTGCGATAGCCGCCCTGACGGCGACGGCAAGTCGGTGGCGCGCCGCTCGCCGTAACCGCGACGAGGAGCCAGAAGTAAAAGAGACGCCGGAGCATTCGCCGGCGTCCACCCGCGGCGACGCGCTTTGGTTCCTGGCTTTGGCAGCCGCCTGCGGTGTGTTTGCGGCCGTCACGATCTTGGGAGCGATGTTGCCGCCGGTGGAATTCGACGTCCGCGAGTACCATCTGCAAGCGCCTAAGGAGTTTTTTCAGAATGGCCGGATCACGTTCCTGCCACACAACGTCTACGGCAACATGCCGCTGGGGCTGGAAATGTTCGCCTTGCGCGGCATGGCGCTGACCGGCGACGTGTGGCGAGGGGCGCTGGTGGGCAAGTCGCTGATTGCGCTGATGGGGCTGTTGGCCGCGGCCGGAGCGTTTTTGGTCGGTCGGCGCTGGTTCGGCCGCAGCGACGCGTACTGGGGCTTATCGATCTTCGTGACCACTCCCTGGGTCGTCCGCGAATCGACGGCAGGTTTGGTCGACGTCGCGCTAGGGGCGTACGTCATTCTGGCGATTCACGCGGCGCTCATTTGGCGGGAGGCGTTTCGCAACACTCGCGCTGGCTCCGCCAACGGCGCCCCACACACGGTCGAAGGTAGACCGTGGCCGCCGCTGGCGCTGGCCGGGTTCCTGGCCGGCAGCGCGGCGGCCTGCAAATATCCAGCCGCGGTGTTCGTTGTATTGCCATTGGGCGGATGGGTGCAGTGGATCGGACGGCGGCAGCCGTTTGGTACGGCGCTTTGCTATGGCGTACCCGCCTGCGCCGCACTAGGGGCGTGGCTATTCAAGAATGCTGTTTACTCTGGCAACCCGGTGTATCCCTTGCTCTTCGATTGGTTCGGTGGGGCCACGCGAACCGCGCAGCTCAATGACCAATGGACCCAGGCCCATGCTCCACACGGCTTCGGCCTAACGCAACTGGCTAGCTCGGCCGGCAGCGCCTTGGTGACCAGCGACTGGCTGTCGCCGCTGGCCTGGCCGTTGGCGCTGGTGGCGTGGCGATTGGCCGTGCCCACGCGCCTGGTGCGCGGGCTGATCGGCTACCTGGCGCTGTTCATGGCCGTATGGTGGCTGGCAACGCATCGCATCGATCGCTTCTGGTTGCCGATGTGGCCCGTGTTGGCGGTGGTGGCCGGCACAGGGGCCGCGGCGCTCGACGACGGCCGGACTCGCTGGCCCTTCCGTTTCGTGGCGACGCTTTGCGTGGCATCGAACTTGTTGTGCTGCGTGATGGCCGGCCCTGGAGCGTACAACCGGTTTTTCGTGTCGCTCGAGATGGCCTGGAACGATCCGCTCCGCATTGCGCCGTGGCACGCATGGCTCAATCAGTATGTGCCCGAAGGCCAGACGGTGCTGGCCGTCGGCGATGCCAAGGTGTTCGATCTCGAAATGCGAGTGCTCTACAACACGGCGTTTGACCCGTGCCGCATCGAAACGTTGACCAGCGAAAAAACGGCCGCGGAAATCCGCGCTGCCCTGGCCCACGAGCAGGTCTCGCACGTCTTGGTCCGGTGGGACGAAATCGAGCGCTATCGTTCGCCCGGCAACTATGGTTACAGCGAATACGTCACGCCGGAGCTGTTCGACGACCTGGTCGAGCGAGGCGTCTTAGGCCGGCCCGTGGCCGTGTTCAATCAGGGGAGCGTGGAGGTGTATCCGGTAACCCCGTAAGGCGAGCTTCGGGCGCAAGTCGATAGCTCGTCCGAACGTTGACGCAGCCAATCCGCGCACCTCACCCGCCTGGCGCCGTCTGGGTCACGTCGGCGCTGTCTGGCGCGGAGAGTTTACCCTTGACTTCGCCGCGGACGCCGGCGGCGCCAAGCGCCGCGATGACGGCCTGCGCCACCACGGCGTGCCCGGCGTCGGTGAGGTGGATATCGGTGGCGAAGAACATTTGTTGGACATTGTCCGGAGTCATCGCCTGCGACAGATCGATCAATGGCAGATCGTTTTCGGCGGCGAACTGTAGCCAATAGTCGCTGAAATAGTCCTTCTGTCGGCTGCGGACCGCGCCGCGATCGGGAATCGGCAGCAGCCACAACGAGAGCCCGCGGGCCTGCACCGCAGCGGCAAGTTGGCGCACGGCTGTCGTGGTCACCGCAAGTTGCTCGGCAGTGAACCACTCTTCGAGCGGACGGGTAAAGGCCGGCGACCAAGGGTCGGCTTGCCAGGCCGCGTCGCCGCGCCGCTGTTGCCGCTGCGCGAACCGCCGGGACGCCCACGTCTGTTTGACGGCTCGGGCTAGGGCACTGTGCCGAATCAGGAAAAACGACAATGCCTCGCGGTGCGGCACGGCCACGATGTTCCCCGCTTCGTCGCGCGTCGCCTGTCGGGCCATCTGCGCGTCGCCGTCGATGTCGTTGGCGTAAACCTGCAACACCACGGCCGCGGGCATAAGTTGCGGGGAAAACTCCTCCCACACCACACGCGACAGCACGGGACTGAAGCTGGCACAACCCAAGTTGACGGCAGGCAGGTCCAACGCCTCGCCCACCAGCGAAACAAAACGCTGTGGCTCGGCCGACTCGATGCCGGCGGTAAAGCTGTCCCCCAGAAACGCCAAGCACGGCTGGCGGGGCGGGGGCAACGGGTCGCGCATCGCCAGCCCGTCATGGTTGAAGTGCGCCACGTGCCCGCCGAAGTCGCCGTGTTGGCCGGCCACGGTCAATCGCAGGTTCGGCTCGTGCCAGTGATGAAACTTGGCGTGCCGGACGAAGCGGTTACGATTGTCGCCGGAATACGTCCAGCGAAGTGCGGCCTCGGACAGCGCCAGCGCCAGGGCCAGCCCGCAGCCCATCGCTGCCAGCCGAAACCAGCGACGTCGCCCGGTGCCGGCCGCAATGCGATCGAAAGGCGGCGAGGCACTGACCGCGACGTTGTCCACGTCCAATATCTGCTCCAATTCGCGGCGACCAACGGCGATTTCCTTCCACATCATTCGTGTGGTCACAACGTGGCCGAGGATTACCAGCGCGGGAAACAGAATTCGGGTGGACCACGGCGCCGGTGGGCGATTCGGCAAGGCATCGAACAACACCAACAGCGACAGCGGCAGCATGACAGCCAACAGCGGTACGCTGATCGCACCCCACCGCAGGTCGGGCTTGGCCGTGACCGACAATCGCGAGCCGTCGTCGCCGGCAAGAATCTGCCCAGCGGTCTGTATCGCCCCCGAGACGTTTTCCTTCCAGCGGGCGTTGAACCAGAACCGCTGCTGCTCCGCGCGGCCTTCTAGAATCGTTTCGCCGGCGAACAGGGCCCGCCAGAAGGTGCGTGTCCAGAACGACGAATTGCGGCCGCGCAGCCGCGCTGCCAGCCGCCGGTGAACCTCGTCGGCCGTCAGCGGCGTTGAAATTTCGTAACGGGCGTGCGGCAGCCACCAACGCCAGCCAACGGGGATTTTTAGAGGGGCGCATTCTGGGCGCGCCGGAGAGCTTGTCAACGTTTCACTCCTTAGCAGGCCTCAGGCGCGGCGGTGCGCGGTTTCCGTTTCCTGATTCC
>CAYWTU010000413.1:0-4610 GCA_964461275.1 uncultured Pirellulales bacterium
CCATGCACTATCACACGGTCAACCGCCTGACGCTGGCGCATTTCGATCCCTACTCGCGACAACCGTCTTACAAAAACTGCGCCGTGAACGTGCGGCCCCACGAATCCTCGGACCGGCCATGAGCGACGACGTCGAGCTCGGTTTCTCGGAAGAGCAGAAACAGTACCTGCAGGGGTTCCTGTCCGGCACGGCGCTGGCACAGAGTGCGCCTGGCGCGGGACCGTCGCCTTCGGCCGACTTGCAGCGACAGGCGCAGGACCGCTATTTGGCGGCCGGCCAAAAGCTGACCGCCGAGGAACAGGCCAAGCGGTCGAAGAAGCCGTTTGAGATGTGGGATGAGATCACCTCCAACGCCGCGACCGATAAATTCCCCAAAGGGACCGACGTCTTTTTGTACAAGTTTCACGGGCTGTTCTATGTATCACCGGCGCAGAATGCCTACATGTGCCGGCTGCGATTCCACGGCGGCATCGTCTCGGCCCATCAGTTGCGAGGTCTGGCCGACTTGGCCGACGGACACGCCGGCGGTTATGCCGACGTCACGACGCGAGCCAACCTGCAACTGCGTGAGATTGGCCCCGGCTCCGCCGCCATTGTGCTGGAGACCCTGCACGACTTGGGCGTGATCAACCGCGGGTCCGGCGCCGACAACATCCGCAATGTCACCGGCTCGCCGACGGCGGGCATTGACCCGGCGGAGCTGATCGACGTCCGACCGCTGTGCCGGCGGATGCACCATTACATCCTGGAACACCCCGAGATGTATGGCCTGCCCCGCAAGTTCAACATCGCCTTCGACGGCGGCGGAACGGTCAGCGCAGTGGCCGACACGAACGACGTCGGCTTCTACGCCGTCCGCATGGGCGAAGATTTCGGTTTCGACCCGGGCGTGTACTTTCAGTTGCACCTGGGGGGCATTACGGGCCACCTTGATTTTGCCCAAAACACCGGCGTTCTGCTGACGCCTGACGAATGCGTGCCGGTGGCCGGAGCGATCGTGCGAGCGTTCATCCAGCACGGCGACCGCACCGACCGCAAGCGGGCGCGGCTGAAATATGTGCTCGAGCGCCTGGGCGTAGAAGGCTTCTTAACCGAAACGGAACAGCATCTGGGCAGACCCTTGCGCCGGGCCGCTGCGCCGGCCGACGCGGGACGCGCGAAAGTCGATCGTTGGGGACACGTCGGCTGGCATCCACAGAAGCAGGCCGGCCTGTGGTACGTGGGAGTCACGTTGCCGGTGGGACGTTTGACCGCCGCGCAGATGCGCGGTCTGGCCGAGATTGCCGAGCGCTACGGCAGCCGCGGCATCCGGCTGACGGTGTGGCAGAACCTGCTGATCTCGGACATCGCTCACCGCGATCGGGCCGCGGTCGAGCAGGCCCTGGCCGACCTGGGGCTGAGTTCATCGGCCAGTAGCTACCGAGCCGGCCTGGTGGCCTGCACCGGCAACGGCGGCTGTAAGTTCGCTGCCTCGAACACCAAGCAAGACGCCCTTGATTTGGCCGCGCGGCTCGAGTCGAGTGTGCCGCTGGACGAGCCGCTCAACATCCACCTCACGGGTTGCCACCATTCGTGCGCCCAGCACTACATCGGTGACATCGGCCTGTTGGCGACCAAGATTCCCCGCGGCGATGAGCAAGTTGAAGGGTATCACGTTTACTTGGGCGGCGGATTCGAGGATCGGCAGGCGATCGCGCGCGAGGTGTTTCGCGACGTGCCGACCGACGACTTAGGGCCGTTGATCGAGCAGTTGATTCGCCGCTACCTAGAGCAACGAAGCGCCAACGAATCGTTTCACGAGTACGCCCGACGGCATAGCGTGGAACAGCTCCGCGCCCCCCTCACGCTGGCGGCCGTCTGATGGAGCCCTCCTTGCAACCTCGGCAAGCCATGAGCATACCCCTGATCCCCGATTCGGCCCCGTTCACTCCACTGCAGCGGGCCTGGCTCAATGGTTTCTTGGCCGGGCTGGTGGGAGGCAAGCAACTGGCTGCCGCCGGAACGGCCGATGCCCCCGTTTCAACCGCAGCGATCTCCGGCGACGCATCGGCCGATACCCCCTGGCACGATCCCACGCTGCCGCTCGCCGAGCGACAGGTGCTGGCCGAAGGGCGCCCCTTGCCGCAGAGAATGATGGCGGCGATGGCCCAACTTGATTGCGGCCAGTGCGGCTACCTGTGCCACACCTATGCCGAGGCGATCGCCAGCGGCGCCGAGCGCGACTTGGGCCGCTGCGTACCTGGCGCCAAGGAAACGACGTTGGCTCTGCGGGCGCTGGCCGGCGAAATCGCCAGCGGCGGTCCAGCAGCGGTCCCGCCCAAACTCAATGGCCATGCGGCCGTGACGCCAGCGCGCACGTCGGCGCCGGAGCGGGCAACGGCCAAGAATCCGGTTCTGGGAAAGATCGTCAGCGCCCAGCGGCTCACGCATCCCGACAGTGCCAAGGACACGCGCCACGTTGTAATCGACATCGCTGACACAGGGCTGACGTATGAGCCGGGCGACAGCCTGGGGGTTTTGCCGCTCAACGCGCCGGCGCTAGTGCAAGACGTGCTCGAGGCGATAGAGGCCGACGGTTCGCAGCCTGTGGCGTCCGCCGACGGCCGTCGCAAGACGCTCCGCGAGGTGTTGACCTGCGAGTGCGCCTTGAGCCGCGTGCGGCCGGCGCTGTGGGAGCTGTTGTCGTCGCGCGCGCAAGAGCCCGGCGAGCGGCAACGGCTGGAACGAATTGTGGCCGGCGAGACGGACGCCGCTGCCGAAGGGGCCGACGTAGTTTCGGCGCTGGCGGAGTTTCCCTCGGCCAAACCTAGCGTGCCGGAGCTTCTGGCGGCGCTGGGGCCGTTGCAACCGCGGCTGTATTCAATCAGCTCGTCGTTGACGGCCCATCCAGGTCAGGTGCACCTCACGGTGGGCGTCGTGCGTTGGGAATCGCAGGGGCGCGAGCGGCACGGAGTGGCCTCGCATTTTCTGGGGCTGCGCAGTCGGGCCGGCGACCCGGTGCCGGTGTTCGTCCATCCCGGCAAGAATTTCCGCCTCCCGACCAAGCCGGCCGTGCCGATCATCATGGTTGGACCAGGCACGGGCATCGCGCCGTTTCGGGCGTTTCTTCAAGAGCGCCAGTCGCAGGCGTCGCGCGGGCCGGCTTGGTTGTTGTTTGGCAACCAGCACTTCGACTACGACTTTCTGTATCGCGACGACCTGGACGCGTTTCTGGCCGATGGTACGCTGGCGCGGCTCGACCTGGCATTCTCGCGCGACAGGGCCGAAAAACTGTATGTGCAGCATCTGATCGTGCAACACGGGGTCGAGCTGTGGCGCTGGCTGACACAAGGCGCCCACGTCTACGTGTGCGGCGACGCCAAGCGGATGGCGGCCGACGTAGATGCTGCCCTGAGACAGGTCATTGCTGAACACGGCAACTTCTCCGCAGAAGCGGCCCGCCAATATTTAAACGACTTGAACAAGCAACTGCGCTATCAGCGAGACATTTATTAAATCCTAATGATGCACGCCCTGAGTGGGGTTTGATTCAGCGTGTGAAATGGATCCGGCCACCTGGCACGCCCGTGGCGAGGCAACAAACGACGGAAACGCCTCGAATTACGCAGTAACGCCTGGGCCGCGTCTCAGGCGCGGTCCCAGGCCCCGCAAGCGTCCCAAGCGTCGAGCAAATGCCTATACCAGTAACTGCGGTAAGCCCTAACTTCGGGGCCACAGTTTCGGACCCGGCGGCGGGGACCGTTGTCGCAAATCCTTTCCCCGCCAGCAGTTGGTCAACTTTTTCTACCAGCGCCCGAATTGGTCGCCAGGCTAAACTCTTCAGGTTACATCGACCTTGCCGCCGACGGCCTAGAGTGCTACTTTTTCACTTGTGCCGCGTCAGCGCCGTGCGGTGTCGGCCGTGGGTGTTTAGCCCACGGCAGTGGGCCGGGGAACAGGAGGTTCCGCGGCTAAAAGGGACGGTCGGCTTGCCGACTGTGCATCCGAACACTGTGCAGCCTGCCACTATGCACCCGACCGGCGACCAATCCTTCCAATGCTGCCCCGCTTGCGCGATGGGTCTGACTCGCGCTAGGTGTGTGGACCGTGGGCGTTGAGCTCAATTTGAATTCAGAGACGGTCGAGCATTTGCTCGACGGGCCGCCGCTGTGCGTCGAGCCATCTGTCTCCGTGCGAGACGTGCTGGCGCTGCTTAAGCAGCACAATCACGGCAGCGTTCTCGTCTGTCGCCAAGCGAAGCTGATTGGTATTTTCACCGAGCGCGACGCGCTGCGATATATGGCTATCCGCGGCGACCTGGCGGCGCCGGTACAAGACCTGATGACTTCCACTCCGATCACCGTGCGGGCGGACGACACCGTGGCGGAAGCCATCCGGCGGATGGTGGAAGGGGGCTACCGCCGTTTGCCCGTGGTGGACGCGGCCGGCGTGCCTGTGGGCGTGGTCAAGGTGTCCGCGATCGTACATTACCTGGTCGAGCATTTCCCCAAGTCCATTTACAACCTGCCTCCTCAGGCGGGCGTGGCCGTGTTGGAACGCGAAGGACCATAGCTGCCATAGTTCGCTGCGCTTGCCCAATTCCTCTCCCCCCCGAATCATTTCTTAGCCTT
>CAYWTU010000414.1:0-4605 GCA_964461275.1 uncultured Pirellulales bacterium
ATCAGCGGTCCCGGTTGGTCGAGCATCTTGACGAGCGTTTGGGCCGACAAGCACGGCGTGCATGACAACACATTCAAGGGCAAGAACTACAAGACGTTCCCCCACATCTTCGCCCGGCTCAAGGAATCCCGCCCCGACGCCTACACCATCTCGATCACCACGTGGCTGCCGATTCAGTTTCATATTGTCAGCGCCGCCGACCAGGCGCTGCAGTTCGCGCCGGTCAACAACGACTACGTCCCTGCCGACGTCGACGCCGCCCAGGCGGCGATCAAGTGTCTGAACGAGCACGATCCCACGCTGATGTTCTACTACATCGGCCAGGTCGACGAGACCGGGCACAAGCATGGTTTCCATCCCACGGTCAAAGAATACTTGGCGGCCATCGAACAGGCCGACAGGCACGTGGCCGAGGTGCTCCAAGCGCTGCGGGCTCGTCCCCAGTTCGCCGACGAGGAGTGGCTGATCTTGGTCACCAGCGATCACGGCGGCAAAGGGCTCAACCACAGCGCCGGGCACAACGTGCCCGAGATTCGCAACAGTTTCATGATCGTCAGCGGGGCGGCGGCCAAGCGCGGCCCCTTGGACGAGACGACCTATTTGGTCGACGTTTCGGCCACCGCGCTCGGCTTCTTGGGCGTGACGCCCAAGGGCGAATGGGAATTGGACGGCCGTGTGGTGGGATTGAAATAGCTGGCTGCTTGAAAAAGCTGGTGGGGCGGGTCCAGGCGTCGCGCGTGAGCGAGACGTACGCCCGAAGGTGTGGCCTATTCGTCCCGTTCGGTGCAGGCGATCACCCCCAGCGTCTGTCCCGCTCGAACCTCTTCGTCCGGGCCAACGCACTGCTCGACCAGCCGGCCGGTGGCCGGAGACGAGAGATCGATGCTCACCGAGTCGGCCAAAATTTCGAGCAACCGGTCGCCTTCCACCACCGCTCCGTGGCGCCGCACGAGCCATTGGCTCACGGTCACCGACCGCGAGCCAAGGCCCAATTCAGGAAGCACCAGCGGCACGCGATGAGACGAAGGCATGATTTACTCAAGGACGTCCGTCCGATCAAGGGCGGCACGTCGCCCATCGCCGGCCCTTAACCGCCGGGCTCCGCATCGGCCAGCTCGCGGGCGTGGTAGCTCGACCGCACGAACGGCCCGCTGGCGACGCTCGAAAAACCGATCTGCTGCGCCGCGCGCCCCAACTCGTCGAACTCCGCGGGGGGCACGTAGCGAACCACCGGCAGATGCCCTGGCGATGGCTGCAAATACTGTCCCAGCGTGAGCATGGCGACGCCTGCCTGGCGCAAATCGGCCAGCGTGTCCAACAATTCGTCGCGAGTTTCGCCCAGCCCCAGCATCAAACCGCTTTTGGTCCGCAGACCCGCCGCCGCCGACCGTCGCAGCAAACTCAGCGTCCAGCGATAGTCGCTCTTGCGGCCGCGCACCTGACCGTACAGCCTGGGGACCGTCTCCGTGTTGTGATTGAACACGTCGGGTCGACAATCGATCACCCGATCGAGCGCCGGCAGGTTGTGCAAGAAATCGGGCGTCAACACCTCGACCGCCGCGTCGCCTTGCCGGCGTACCGCCTCCACGCAACGGCGAAAGTGTTCCGCGCCGCCATCGGGCAAGTCGTCGCGCGTGACCGACGTTATCACCACGTGTTTCAGTCCCAGCCGCGCCGCCGCTTCGGCCAGACGCGCCGGCTCGTCCTCTTCCACCGGCTGCGTCTTTCCTTTGTCCACGGCGCAGAACCCGCACGGGCGCGTACAGACGTTGCCCAAGATCATGAACGTGGCTGTTTTCTGGGCGTAGCATTCCATTCGGTTGGGACAGCGGGCACTGTCGCATACCGTTTCCAAGCGGAGCTCTTCCAGCAGCCGAGCGGTAAAATGGTTGGCGTTTCCCTTGGGGACGTTGCGTTTCAACCACTTTGGCAAACGGGGCGCCGCGGCCGCCTCCACGCTCGCCGACGCGGCGCAACCGACCGGCTCAACGATGGGCAGGTTATCCAACACGGGCAGGAGAGGCGGATGTGGGCGGGGCTTGAGAAATCAGCAGCGGATGGCCGCTTAGTAGATGATACCGCGGCGCGTCGAGCGCCGCCGCCAGGCGCCGAATCACGGCCTCGCGCACGGCGGCCATCTTGGCCGGCCGCTGGAGTTCGGCCGCCAGACTGCTCGGCGGCCGGCGATCGACCGTGTCCGAAAGCACGCACCGCACCAGCCGCATGTCGGGCGCCACGTTCAGGTAGGCGCCGTGATACGCTACGCCGTACTTCACCGCCGCCGTCAGCAGCGCGACTTGACCGGTCCGTCCCCAATGACCGAAGCGTCCCTCGCGATGTTGCCGCGGCAACCCCAATTCGTCGAGGGCGCTGCCCAATGCCTCGTTCAGCCGCGTCAGATAATCGCCGACCGTCCAGCCGCGCGGCTCGAGCGGAACAATGGGGTACACCGCCAACTGTCCGGGACCATGCAGAACGGCGCCGCCGCCCCGGCTGATCCATGCCAGCGACATCCGCTCGGCCGCCAATTGCCTTTCATCCAGGAGCACGTCGGCCCGCGAGCCGTGGCGGCCAATGGTGATGGTGGGTGGGTGTTCGCACAACAACAGTTGCATCGGGCCGTCGCGCCTGCCGCCTACCTCGTACACCAGGCGGTTTTGCAGCGCCAGACAGGCGTCGAATTCGACTCGGCCCAGCAGATGGACCACGAGCGAGCCAGGGCTGGCAACGGCGGTAACTTGAGAGCCGGACACTGGAAAGTGAATTGATCCACACTATAGCGCCAGAAGCGTGTGGCGGCGACCGCGCCGCACGACGTCCACTCTAACAACAACTGAAGACTGGAAAAAGACGAGCCCCATGCGTCGCCCGAGCGAGAAAAACACGGCCGGACGGCGGCGGAAAATGCGCTTGACACGCGGCCGTCAAGGCGGTTGCGCTCGTTCAATCGGCCGCCACGAACAATTGCGTGGCCGAGACGATCAGCGTTTCATCGTCCAGAGTCGCGGTCCCCTGCACCACGACGCGCTGATTCTCGCTGATCGGGAACAGCTCGCGGGCGTCGATCGAAATCACCTCGCCACGGTCGTCGAGAAACTGCACCACTGCCATGGCGTCGGGTTGCGATGCCTTGCGCTTGCAAAACGGACAGGTGGCCGGGTCGTGGTTCCTGCCGCCGTGGCCGCCCTGCTTTTCATCCGCTACGTCGCGAATGGTGAACGCCGCCTTGCCCGCTACCCAGGGCTCCTGTTCCGGAACTCCGATCCGGCCCACGACGACCACCTGCCGCGGTCCCGCAAGGTCTCGCCGAATTTCGGCAAACGGTTTCGCTCCGGTGGGCTGCGACTTTACTAGGTACGCAGTGCGCCAGGCGCGAACCTCGGGGCTGACGCCGTCGCGGCAAGCGATAGCAAACGTCAATATCATGCACGCCGCCCCTAGCACTGAAGGACGAACCCAACTCCTTCTGTCCCTCTCCCACCAGATTCCAGCAGCCGATGTGCCGACCATAACAGAATCCTCAAGCCGCAGCGACTATGGGGCCGCCAAACAACCGAGCAACGCCCCTCGAACTCCCGTTGATTCCAGCGCAACGAGGAGGTCGTTTGTTGGACTCTATGAGGCTGCTTCGCCCGCCGGTTCCGCATGCAATAGCTCGTGCAGCCGCTCGACCGCGGCGTCGATCTTGTCTGACACGTCCTTGTAGGTCGCCCCTTCCTCGCCGTGGAGCTTTTCGTCCACTTTGCCGAACAGGTCGAACAGCTCGTCGGCGTCCTTCTTTACCGCGGCCAAGTCGACCGCCGGCGTGTGCTTCTCGGCCAGCTTGGTCAAGTCTTCCAGCAGATGGCCTACGTCGTGCAGCGGTTCGTGGGCGGCCTCAACGTCGTCTTTGGCAAACCCGTCGCGAATTTTGTCGCGCAGCGCAACCAGTTTCTCGACCGCTTCGGAAAAAGTCTTGGGGACGTCTCCATGGCCATCGTGGTCGTGGCCATTGCCGTGTTCCTGGTCGTGGTTGGCCGAGGCCTGGGTGCTGGCGTCGGTTGCCGACCCCTGGCAACCGGTTGCGCAGGCAAGGGGGATTCCCACAACAACGAGTAGCAGCGAGAGGCGTATCATGGCGTTTCCTTCAGCGGGTCGGGCCCGGCAAGCGATAGCCGGCGGATAGGGAAAATGACGCGTGCCGAGAGCCCATCCTAGCACTTCGCCAAGGCTCAAGTCAGGCCCTTGCAGTTCCGTGAAACCGTTCGCTTGACTTTCGGTTTCCCGCAGGGGCATAGTACAGGGTAGTTCGCACCCTAAAGGACGGGCCGCGACACCTATCAGGAGACCCCTCATGGCCACGGAAGTTGACCGTCGTCAATTCTTGCAACAGTCCACTGCTGCCGGCTTGACGCTGGCAGCCACCGTCGCGGCCCGGCCGCGCTCCGCTCGTGCGGTGAGCGCCAACGAAAAGGTAAACCTCGCGGTGGTCGGTTTGCGTGGCCGGGGGAGCGCCTTGGCGCCGAACTTTGCCGCCCGCAAGGATTGCGTGGTCAGTTATCTCTGCGATTGCGACACCCGTTGGTTCGGCGAACGCTCCCAAGCGGTCGAGACGGCGCAGGGCAG
>CAYWTU010000415.1:0-4587 GCA_964461275.1 uncultured Pirellulales bacterium
GGAACTGAACGAAGAAGTGCTCCAGCGACTACGCGACATCTTCGCCTTCTTCAAACGCGACATGCCCGAGCGGAACCGCGTTCAAGCCCTGTTTCCGCGCGGCAGCGTCATCATCCCCAATCCGCACGGGACCGCGCCGGGCATTCAGTTGTCCGCCCAGCGCAGCGGCGGCGGCGAAGCACACCTGTTCGCCTTGCCGGGCGTGCCGGCCGAGATGACCGAGATGTGGCAAAACACGGTGGCCGACGAGATTCGGCGGCTCAGCGGCGCAACGCACGTCCTGCGGCACCGGCGCATCAAGTGCTTTGGCGCCGGGGAAAGTCACGTCGAGCGCATGCTGCCCGACCTGATCCGTCGCGGCCGCGATCCCTCGGTGGGCATTACGGTCAGCGGGGCCACGATTACGCTACGAATCACCGCCCGCGGCGCCTCCCCCGAGGAATGTTGGCAGCGGATGCAGCCCACGGTGGACACCATTCATCAATGTCTGGGCGACTTGGTGTTCGGCGAGGAGGACGACGAGTTGGAACACGCGGTGGTGCGGTTGCTGGCCCAGCGGCAGGCGACGCTAGCCACCGCCGAATGGGGAACCGGGGGCCTGGTGGCCCACTGGCTCAACGAGTTGGCCGACGCGGGTCGGCACTACCTGGGCGGTGTGGTGATCGGCGGTCCGGAAGCGGCCCAGCGGTTGTTGGGAGTGCCGGCCGAGTTGTACTGCTCGCACGGCGGCGCCAGTGCCGAGGTGGTCGAGGCTGTGGCCAAAAACTGCCGCGAGCGCAGCGGCGCCGATTTCGGCCTGGCGATCAGCGAACTGCCGGTGATGGACCTGGCGGCGGCCGAGTCGCCGCGGGTGTTCGTGGCCTTGGCAGCGGCTGACGAGGCTTTGGTTCGTAGCGTGCCCTATGTCGGGCACCCCTCGATTCACAAGATCCGTACGGCCAAAGTCGGCCTCAATTTGGTGCGGTTGGCGCTTACCAAAGGGCCGCTGGCGTAGGCGGCGCGGCGAAGTTGTGCGCTACGGTCGCCCGCCGAACTCGAAGTCGACAAACGGCAGCGGACTGTGCAATTTCACCTCAAACGACTCGGGCCGCGCCAGGTCTGGGAAGCGGTACAGCGCCCCCTGGCCATCGCAGGCCCAAAGGCTGCCGTCGGACGCAAAGCGGAATCCGGTGCACGACATGGGCAGCGTGCAAAGATGCCGCACGGGGGAGGCGCTGACGTCGTAGAGCGCGGTTCGCCCGCGGAGCGTGCCCACGATCACGCGTCCGTCGTGAACGTCGAACTCGCCCCACCAGTCGTTCCCCACGTCGCCCTGTGAAAACGTAAGCACGGTGCGCGTTTCGTCCGTGGCTGGGTTCCAAGAATAGACGAAACCGTCGGGCAGCGGATTCTGATCCTGCGGCGTTTCTAGACCGCTCCAATACAATAGCCCATCGCTGCCTGTGCGGACCTTGCGCGCCAAGTATCCTCCATGCTTGAGCACCTGTTCGCCGCCAGGCGTCAGCACCATCAGAGCGCGGTCCAAGCCGCTACAAAAAACTACCCGGCCGTCGCGCAGCCGGGTGACGCTTTGCACGCGTGGAAAGGTTTCGATGCGGTGGGTCGCGCCGCGCACCAGCAGCGTCCGCAAATCGCCGTCGCCGCTCCATTGCAATGTGCCGGGCCACGATTTGCCGTCGGCTAGAAGAAACTCTTCCGCCATGCTCGGCGCCGCAAACAGCAGCCAGGCGGTCACAGCCGCTGCGCGAGTAAAACCGGTCGTCATCGCAACCTGCCTCCGTTGGTGTGCTGCCCGAGCATGGGACGCTGGAGTCCAGCGCCCCCTTTGGCGGCGGTTGGACGAGTCCCCAACGGAAACCATAGCTCAAAAACTGGCGTCGGGCGAAAAAGCTTATTTTCAGATCGACTTCCGCCGCAGCGGAAACCAACTTCCCGAAAACAGAAAAGGCGAGCCCTCGCTCGCCTGACGTCCTCCTGGCCTCCAGCCTCGCAGGCCTGTGATCCGTGATTCCCCGCTGGCGGGCTGCGAACGGCGCTGCCGCGAGTCGCCCTTCGCCACGTATGCGTCGGAAGTCACACCTCTCCCGCGAGGCTGCCTTCAGTTTCTTGGCGTACCAGGTTTGCACCTCGTTGCTCGAAAACGTGTTTGCCAAGGGCCGGACAACCTAATCCGGCGGGTCTTCGTGACCGCCCACCAGACTCCTCAAGCCCAACGGCTCGAACTGGCCACCCGATTGTGGCCTTTGTTTTCCTTCTCCTCTCTCCACTTTCTATACGCATCCCGAGCGAGAAAGTTCGCGCCAATTCGGACCCACGGCGCAGCGCCACTGAGCGCGAAAAAGTCGGCGTCGGCGCAACCCTGCGACGCTGACGTTGCGTACGTACATCCAAGGACCGTTGACGATCGGCAACGGACAACTCAACGCGATCGGAAAATGTTGCCTTTCTTCACCATTTTGCCGAACTTGGGGTCGGTTGACGTCGAGAAAAACTTCAAAGAATTTTTCAATGTATAATTCCTTGTATGGCAGCGAGTTACGGACGACGGCCCGCGGATTGATAAACTTTTCTGTTTGCACCTGTGCGGGAATTCGGCCAGATTGACGAAGTGGGACAATTGTGCGCCGCGAGCCTGGCGGAAGTGGCGTTTGCGGCGTGCGATGTCCCTCGACAGCCAATGTCGAACGACCCTATTTCCAGTTTCAAAACCTGTCGTTTTTCGGGGATTCTGCGTCCCATGCGCACGCTACTGACAAGCTTGGTTTTCCTGTCCGGCCTTTCCGCCTCCGCGCTTCAGGCATTCGAGTGCTACAGCGCCTATCGCTTGGTTTACCAAACCGTTTGGGAAGAGCGCCAGGTGGACGCCTATCGCGTCGAGTACGAAAAGCATTTCGAGGAGCGCCAAGTCACCACTTACAAGCCGGTCTATGAGACCGAAATGCGCCAGCGCCGTTACACGGTCGCCAAGCAGCTTGCCGAAACGGCGGAGCGTGAAGACCGCTATCGCGTGCTCAAGCCGGTGTGGGAAACGCAGCTCCGCGACCACAGCTACGACCGCGTCCGCGACGTGGTTGAAACGCAGTGCCGCGAGGAGCGCTACACGGTGGCTCGGCCGGTTTGGGAGACGCGCGAACGTGAGGAACAGTACACCGTCCGCCGTCCCGTCTACGAGTGCAGCGAGCGCGACGAGGTGTACAACGTCGTCGAGCCCGTCACCACCTACCATCCGCAAACCGTGGACATGGGAGGTTACGTCGATCAACAGGTGCTGTATCCCGACCGCGTGCGGCGGGCGCTAGGTTGGCAGTCGCGCGGGACGGTCGTCGACCCCGCCACCGGTGTGGCCTACTGGCAACGCGGCGGCCTAAGTTGGATTCCCTATCAAGGACCCGACAAGGTCGCCGTACAGCGAGTGTGGCAGCCCAACCCGGTGACCCAGCAGGTGCCGCAGACCACTTACGTGCAGAAAGCCATGGTTCGCAAAGTGCCGGTGCAAACGGTGCGCTACGTGGACGAAGTTCAGGTTCGCCGCGTGCCCGAGCAGGTCTGTCGAATGGTCTACGAAGAGCAGGTTCGCCAGACGCCCGTACAAGTGGTCCGCCGCGTGACCGAACGGGTCGAACACAAGGTTCCGGTGCAAGTTTGCCGGATGGTCGAAGAGGAGGTCGTTCGCAAGGTTCCGGTCACGACCTATCGCACGGTGTACGAAGATCGCGTGGAAGAATACCCGGTTCGGGTGCAACGCTGCGTGGCGGTCGAAGAGACGGTTCGCGTGCCGCGCTATGTCGAGAAGCGCATCCCCGTGACGTACAACTATCGCGTGCCGCGGACGGTGGTCTGCCGCGTGCCGGTCGAAACCGGTTGCCACGATGTCGTGGCGAGCGGCTGTTCAAGCTGCGGCGGTGCGGTGTCGGCCGGCGGATGCGCCAGTTGCGGCGCCTCGACGGTCACGCCGCGGTATGAACCGGCGCCGCGCCGCGACGAATACCAGCCGCAATCCGAACCGCGGCGTTCCACGGAAGGCAGCGGACGTAGCGACGGCTCGCGCCGACCCGCCTTGGACGAAAACGAACCGGTGGGCCCCCGCGATGAAGACGCCGGCGGCCGAACCCGCGCACGCAAGCCGGCCGATGAACCGGCCGCCGAGACCGAACCGGCTCCCGACGACCTGAATTTGGACACGCCCCCCCGCAAGCCGGTGGGTAACAGCGGAGACGAGCCGACGCCGCTGGAAGCGGAACTGCCGTAGGCCGACACGTTTTCCACACAAGGCAGGCCCGACGGCACGGGCTCGAATGGCGACTTTCGTCGCGTTTCGGGCCCGGTTCACTACGTCGGCAGTCGATGGCCGGGGCGTTGCCGCCGCCGGAGCGGGAATCGCATTGACGGCCGGCGCTGGTCGGCCGAAACTGGCGGGCGCTGCGGGCTGCTATTTTCCGCTCGGAGCACATATTGGCGAAGGATCGCAATGGCAAGCCTGGCGGGAACGCGGTTGGTGGTTTGGGGCAAACTGGGCGGGATGCCTAAGCGGGAGCTGCAACAGGTTCTTCGCCAGCGCGACGTTCACTGGGCCGAAACCTGGGACGC
>CAYWTU010000416.1:0-4584 GCA_964461275.1 uncultured Pirellulales bacterium
CAGCGCTTGAATCTGTCCGCGCACGGGGCCCCGGTCGGTCGTTTCCACAACGACCTGCGGTGCGGCGAGGGTCAGGCTTAGAACCAGACTGATCCAGGGCATGGGCAAAGCTTAACCATTCACTAGAGCGAAGACTTGCAGGTGTTCGTTTGAGCAAGCACACACGGGGGGACAGGCACGCAGCACGCGGGCGTCGTGGGTCACTCGGGCCGCCCGTCCGCGGCCTGCCCGGCGGCCTGATTGGCCAAGCGGCGGAAATATTGCTCGACGATGTTGCGGTAATGGGCTGGGAAGTCGCGGCCGATTTGTTGCAGTGCCTCCTGGCGGTCCTTGGGGGGCAGGTCGCCCCAGTTGCCGCGGCTGCCAATGTCGCGCGGCGTCGTTTCGCCGGGGCCGCTGCCACCTAGTATCTTGCTGTCTCCCGCCGGCGAACCGCTGGGACGGTTCGAGCCTGACCCGCTGTCGCCGGCCGATTGCTGCTGCTGTTGTTGCCTCTGCTGCTGTTCCACCTGGTCGATCAGTTTGTCCAACGCGGCCAATACGTCGTCTTCGACCTTCTGTGTCGGCTGGCCACCTTGACCGAGCGCCAACCGCCGACGGACGTCGTCCATTTGCCTCGAAATCAAGTCCAGCGACTCCCCCTTGAGCGGCTCCAAGTCGCGGCGCATGAGCTCGGCCACCGCCCGATAACGGGCCGGCGCGTCCTGCAAGCGATTCAAAAGCGCCTCGGCGTCGGCCAAACCGGCGTCGCGCTGCGCCAGCCGCTGGTGGGCGACGGCCCGAAAAAAGAGGAGTGCGGCCGGATGCACCGAAGCGGCAGGGTCCAATCCATCGAAGACGCGCAGCGCATCGTCGTAGTATTGCCCCTGGCACAGCCAGCGGCCGTACGCCAGCCGCAGTTGCCGGGTTAGAAACGTGTCGGCGGCGGCAGAGGCCAGCCAGCCGTCGTCGGGGGGCGGCGCCGCCAGGGGCCGGCCGATGAGTTCGATCAACGGCACGGCCAGCGGCTCGACGAGCGCTGCCGAAGTCAGCGCCGCCTGCAACCGCATCTCACCGTCGGCGGGCACTGCATCCCACAGGCCTTCCACTTCTTGGCGCAGCTCAGCCGGAACGTCGCGCGAGTTGAGTTCGTCGCGGACCGCTTGCCGAACGGCCTCGACCGAGAGCGCCGCCAGAGGCGCCGGCTTGTCAGCCGCTGGCGGTTCGCGGGGATCCATCGCGGCGGCCGACGAGATGATCGCCGCGCCGCACAGAAGCGCCGGCACAAGCCGCACCGTCGTTTGTGCTATGAATCGCGTCACTGTCCAGTCTCCAACGCCAACTCACGTGTACTGTGATAGATGCGTTGCTGGCGGAGGGCCAGTTCGCGGAGGGCTTCGAGCAACTCCGGCTGGTCGGTCCGCGGCCCATCGATGAGGCGGGCGATCTCCTGCGTCCGGCGATTGACGCGAAACTGCAAACTGCGAATCAACTTCAGTTCCGCCAGCCGATCGACCAAACGCGGAGGCTGATCGGCCTGCTGCTGGTTGGGCATCGGTTGATCCTTTTGATCCTGGCGCTCCTGCTGCGCCTTTTCCAAGGCGGCCAGCATTTCCTCGAGCGCTACGATGATGTCGCGCTCGACGCCTTGCGTCAGCTCACCGACGTCGAACCTGGCCAACCGGTCGGCGACCTGCTGCATGTCGTCGTGCACCTGCGTCAGAACCTCGACAAACGCCACGCTGGTCCCGTCTTCCTCCAGAATCATTTGGGCCTTCTCGGCCTCGACCGCCAACAACGCTTGCCGCCGGCTCAAACGGCCGCTGTCGAGCTCGTCGCCGCGCTGGCGCTCGGGCGGGGGAATCGCCGCCAGCCGCGTCGTGCCCGTTTCGATTTCCTTTTGGATCTTAAGCATTTGCCGCAGACGTTCTTCGAGCTGGACGAGCATCCGTTCCAACTCCTCTTCGCGCATCTGCCGCAGCACCTTTTCCAGTTCCGCCTTGGCGGTCCGGAGTTCCTTCAGCGCCGCTTCTTGTTCTTCCAAGGCCTGTTGCTGCTGCGCCTCGCGGAGGCGGTCCTGCGCTTGCTGCATCCGCCGTTGGGCCGCCCGTAGAGGGGACTCGCCAGCGGGCGGAGGCTGCAAGGGCGCGGGCGTTTCCGACGACTGTTCCGAATCGGACGGCGCGGCGCTGGGCGCGTCCGGGGTAGGATTGCCCGCTTCAGGCGCCGCGGCCGGATCGGCATCGCGGGCTTCGGACGATGGGCCTGCGGGCGATGGGTCGCCTGACTTTTCAGGCGCGGCCTGCTCGGCGGCGGGCTTGTCGGATGACTGTTTCTCGTCGCCTGGCCGCTCGTCGTCGGCCGGCGCCTCGGGGCGGGGGCTGTCGGCCTTGATCTTCTCGGCCAGCGAACCGGTCTTGTCGGCCAGTTTGCCTTGTCGCGAGGCGGTTTCGTCGGGATTGGCGGCGCGCTGCGTTTGCACTTGCAACGCCTGCTGCTCCTGAATCAGGCGGTTGACCTCTTTGAGATAAGCGGCCAGGCGGTCGCGCTCGGCCTGCGCCTGCCGCTGGTGGTCTTCGCTGAGCAGCACGTCCAAAATCTGCGCCAACTCTCCAACCAACTCCTGCTGCTGACCTTGCGCCAGCCCCGTTTGCTGACGATCCAACAACTCGACGAGCCGCGCAAACTGCGACTGAATCAGCTTGTCTTTGCTGCGCGCGACGGCCTTGCGCAACAGCGCCGCCCGGCGTGGATCGGTGGGCGCAGTGACCTCCGCCAGCCGCAACAGCAGTGTCTCGAACCGTTCGAATTGTTCCGCCAGGCGGGTTTGTTCGGCGACCAGATCAACTCCGTCTGCCGGAGGCTGCTCGCTGGCCGCCCCTGTTGCTGCGTTTTCTGCCGGAGGCGGAGGCGAATCTTGCGCCGAGTTCACTCCGGTTAGCGCCAGCCAGAGCGCGCACGCAGTCAGCGCCCAGCGCGGGGTCAACGGCATTCGGCATGGCCAGACGTGCGTCATCGCGTATCCCATCGCCAAGGGCCATTCGGGCGCCGTGGGCGGCGGCCGAAAGAGCCCCTTGTTATCTTACTCTGTTGCTACGGTTCGGGCCGCCTGCGGGCCCCAATTGACGAAATGATCGGCATTTTCATGCCGCGGACGGTTGGGCCGGAGCGGCTCTTAGCGGCGGCGCCGAACGTCAATCCTCCAACAGGGCCCGCTTGCTTTGTTTCTTGCGCTCGGCTTCGGTCTGGCGGTTGAGCCGCTCCTGGGCCGCGATGATGCTCCGCAACTTGTCCACCGCCTCGTTAAACGTCTCGAGTTCCAACATCTGTTCCAAAATCTGGTGCATCTGACGGCTGACGGCCTGACACTGGGCCTGGGCAGCCGGCAGCGCCGCCGCGGCGGGCTGGACGGGCGCAGCAGCGGAGGAAGATGGCGACAGGGCCGCGTGCAGCGAGTCCAATTCGGTCACGAAGCGGCCGAAACCGTCTTCGGCCAGCGCGGCCAGCGGCGCCACAATGCCGTCTTGCAGCCGCGACATTCGCTGCGGATTGGCAATGTCGTTGAGCGTATATTCGTCCAGCAATAGGCCAAAGGCCTGCCACACGCCGCGAGTCTCATCGGCGTTCTTTCGAGCGCCTTGCAGATTGCGCAGCGCCATCAGCTCGGCCGATGGTTGACGGTTGTCCGCTGACTCGGGCGGCGCTGGCTCGGCCGGTGGTTCTGCGTCCAGCTTGTCGCCCAGCGCGGTTAAGTCGTCGGCCGTTTGCTCGACTTCGCGGAGGATTTGCTCGAACCGTCGCCGCAAGTTCAGCTCGCGATTTTCGAGTATCGCAGCCAGCGCCTCAGGCGCCACGATTTCAAAGCGAAACACTTCGCTGGCGCCGACCTGGGGTTGACCCGTCAGGTCGCACTCGTCGGCCGCCTTGATCACCAGCGCCAATTTCTGGCCGACAGCCAGTTGCAGCGTCGCCAGCGACAGCGTCGCTTGGACGTCCACCGATTCGCGCGTCGGTTGATCGGGAAGGGCTATCTCCTCCTCGATGAGCGGTTGCGGAGAGCCATCTTGCGTCAGTGTGCGCCAGACGCGGGCCACGTGATGGTCGTCGCGGACCTGTCCGGCGAACGGAATCCGCGCCCGCGCGGTCACCGACGACCCCACTCCCCGCAGCCGCACGCCGAGCGTCGGCGGAGCGTCGGGCAACGCGGTGACCGCCAACCGAATCGGCCGCCGGTTGGTGATCCCGTCGGCGTCGTGCAGGCGGAATTGCCACACCTGGTCTTGGTCGACCGCGCCGCGCTGCCAGCGGAAGCCGTGGCCGTCGCCCTCGGGCGTCAGTTGCACGCGGGCCTGATCCAGACGCGACGAGTCCTCCGCTTCGACCCCTTGCAGCGGCTTGTTGGCCCTGGCTAGCACTTCGATCCGCGTGCCCATGGGCACGTCGACGTGGCCGCGGGCGTCCAGGTCCTGCGGCGGCCGCTTGAGATACTCGGGAAATTGACAGCGCAGGGTGGTGGAAACCAGCGTTGGCGGTTCGACCACTTCGACGCGCAGTCCGGCGATCCGGCCGTCGCCGCCGCGAATGTCGAACTCCAGATCGGAGAGC
>CAYWTU010000417.1:0-4577 GCA_964461275.1 uncultured Pirellulales bacterium
CGTGATCGGCCGGTCCGACCTGCACCTCCGGCTCGGCGCGACGCGCGACCTGCGCCGCCGCCTGCGGACCGTTGACGGGACTCTTACGGGCCTCGGCAGCCGATGCGCCGCCGGCGGCGGTCAGGCCCAGGCAAAGGGCCCAAAGACAGCAGGACCAGAAACATCGGGCAACAACGTGCTGTGCCATGGACGAACAATTCCCCAAGGTGCAACTCAAACGGCAGCGCTTCAAAATCGCCCCCAAACCCTCATTTTAGTTGGGGTTTGTGCGCGTGGTCAAGAAAATCGGCCCGGACGTGTCGGGGGCGTGCGTCGGCGCACGCCTGGCGCGATTTTGCCGAACAATTGCCCGTCGAACTAGCCCGCTGGCCGCTATTTGACGGTCGTTTCGGCCGCCGCGGCGGCTGCGGTTTCGGTCGCTTTGGCGATCACTTGGACACCAGCCACCAGCTCCTGGTCGGCGTCGGCAAGCCGCTCCGCCAGGGCCTGTTCGACGGTGATGGCCAGCGAGACCTGACTTCCGTCCGGGGCCATGAGCAAGTAATACCGCCATTCGATGGGCAAATCCGAGACACTGCCCTGGGCGATCACCCGATAGACCTTCAGCTCTCCGGGCGCGCCCGATTCGGCGGCCCGCGCGAACTGCGTGAACTTGTCCCCCAGCGCCTTGCGGATTTCGTCCTGGAATTGACTCAACGACGGCAGCGCCTCGGGCGCGACCTTGGCCGGCGCCCGGACGTTGCACTGCGCCAGCAGTTCGCCACGGTCGATCAACCGCAATGCCACGTGTCCCGGCGTTTCGGAAACTGAGTGCCAGCGGCGATCACAAATTAGGCGAAAGCCGTCGTGCTGCGGAGCCAGCAGCAGACGTGTGTTCTCGGCCGTCGCCGTCGCGTCGACCCCGGCCAAGCGCTCGGGCGTCAGTTGGTCGCTGGACTCGATGGGTGTGATCTTCACTTGCAGTTTGGCCACCGCATCGATGCCCGAGTTGATGAAGCCCGGGCCTCGGACCTCCTGAAGCGCCATGGCAAACCAAGTCACGCGGCCTAATTTGCGGTCGTACGTATACTTGGCCTTGATCTGCATTTCGGTCGCCACGCCCGTCAAAGCTCCATTGATCGTGCCCGAGAGCTGACACTTGGCGGCTTCGTCGCTGATCTCGGTCAAGACGCTCGAGGCGTTGCTCGACCCAACGGTGTCCAGTCCCAACAGGGCGGCCATCAGGCCGTTGTCGTGGGACCACGTTTGCCGCAACGAAACCGGCTCGGTGGGCAACAGCCGATCGAGCAGAATCGTGTTGGCGGGAAGCGTGACCAAGTCGAGTTCATCGCGATTGAGCGGCCCGCCAGGGGAGAACGAAGTGGCGGCCGACTCGCCGGCGTCGGTGGCGATCAGCCGGACTTCGTCGCGAAGCATGGGCTGGATCTGTTTGTCCCCGATCTGCAGCTTGGCCTCGGCGCGGCTGTAGTAGCGCAAACTCTGGGCGGCCGTGGGGCCTGTCGCCAGTAATATTTCGTCGTAAACGAATGCCGATTCGACCTGCATGTCGAGTTCCTCGGCCTCCTGGCTTTCGGCAACCTTTAGTTTGCCGCCGGCCTCGAGCGTCATTTGCACGTGCGTCATGCTCTGCGGCCCAAGCACCGGCGTGAGGCGGTACGTTTCATCGGCGCGGGCGTCGCCGGCGACCAACGCCAACGCAGCACAGAGGCGGAACAGGCGGCCAAGCCGGGCCATGGCGAACGATCCTTAAAGGGAAATTGAAAGACCAACCCACAGCGCTAGATCGACCGCGAGCGGCCCGCGGATTCAGTGCGTTGAGCCGTGGACACCGACCGCGGCAAAACGGCTGGCAAGATGGAGAGACAGCGCAAGATAGCGACCGATAGCGATCGCCTTTGGCCCGAAAAAAGCGGCTGAATTCTTGCGATCAAACGCCAATTGAGGGTGCATTGAAACGGCCTTGACCGCCTCCGGCGAACTCCCTATTGTCCCGCCTCGCCAACGGGACGATCCTCGGTCTCTGGGCCCTTGTGGGGCATCGTGCGGCACGCAGGCCAACGCTGTCGCATCGCCATGAGGTCGGACACCGAGGATGCTCCCGG
Organism: uncultured Pirellulales bacterium; assembly: GCA_964461275.1. GTDB lineage: Bacteria > Planctomycetota > Planctomycetia > Pirellulales > CAYNRE01 > CAYWTU01. The sequence goes on from CAYWTU010000417.1 coordinate 2,103, forward strand.
AGGTGTTGCGATCGCGGCCGAAGGACAGGCCAGCGCAACGACATCAGGTCATCTTCAACTCGGGGGCCCCTCTCCAAAACACCAGCTCAAGGCGGCGCCGGACACTGTTCGACGCGAATTCTGCGTGCACGGCACGCAAACCGTCTCTCCGCCTACAGCGCAAACAAACCACGTGGTAGGGTCGCGGGGACGAAAGTCCTGGCGACCGCGGGGCGCCGCCCGTCGACATGGAGGTCGACGGCCGCTTCGAACAACGGCCGTCCGGTGAATGCCTCGCCGGACGGCGGACGACGGGCCGACGCCGTTCGACCGCAGCCGTCCAATCGCTCCCGGAAACAAGTGGCGTCCTCTGCCCCCTGGGACCCATTTGTTCCGGGGGCTTTTTTTATGCGCGTTGGCGGTGATTGCACTGAAAACGGACCGACGTGCCGTGTAGATCAGTTACCGGGCGCGACGCCGAATCAAGAACAACGACACAGCCCCGCAGATCAAGAGCGACAGCGTCGTTGGTTCAGGAATGGCCGCGAAGCGCACCCGCAATTCCCCGCCGCCGGTCAGCGCGATTGCCGCGAATTGCGGCGTGTTCATCGGGGCCAGCGGCACGCCGCCCAGCGTCGCCCATTCGATGGGGCCGCGGCCCAAAAACCTTAGCTCAACCCCGGGCGTTATGCCGTCACTGGAAATCGTGCCGCGAATCTCGTCGGCGGCGATGACGGCGAGTGAAGCCGTCAGAGGGCTGGTTGTTTCGACGTGCAAATCGCTGGTCTCGAACCGCGTTCCCCCGGCCCACATGGCCGCCGTGGTAACCCCGGCCTGCATTCGGGCATAGGCGTACTCGGCGTCGCTGGTCATGCCGCCTACTGCGCGCTCGGCCGCGGATTGCTGCGAGAGGACAAAGTCGGTCCACCCCTGCGATAGGCTCTGCACTTCGAGGGACAAATAATCGACCGCGGGACCGGAAAGCTTGTGGATGGAAAAATCGGACGAAGCGCCAGCGGGCAACGTCTCCAGCACGCTCAAAAACTGCCCATTCTCGGCGGAAATATTGGCGGTCATGCGGCGGGTTTGCTCGAAGTCATTGAATGTGTCGTGCATCCAAATCTGCGAAGTGCTCAGGGTCATTGCGTGCGTGGAGATCAGGTGTTCGATGACCGCCTGTCCTTCGTGCTCCCAGCGAACGTCGACGCGGTCCGGCCCGCTTGTTTCGACGGTTTGCGTCCCCCGTCCCACCAAATTGAATCCATAGGCGTGCGGCGTGGCGCTTTGCATCCGATCGGCGACCACGAAATAGTCTTCGCCGGCAAAGGCGGTGCTTCGTGACACGTTCGTGTCGCGGTATTGCATCTGGAGCGTGGCGAAGTCGCTGACCCCGCGGTGATCGCCTAGCTCGCTGGAGTCGAGGCGATCGGTGTGCACGAAATGTTCCGGGCGCATTTTGCGGCCCTGGTCGCTGGCCCCCACGTCGCCGTCCACCAGAATCACATTGTGCCAATCGGCCCGTTGAGGCTGAAAACCGGCGGGTGAATTCGACAGGTCGGTGCGGTTATAGCCGGGCGCCACCAGCAGATACTTGCCGCCCGAGGAGAGCAGGATTTCGCCCGTGTCGTTGTGGCTATGAAACGCGGGAATGTCGATGGTGAAGGGCGGATCCTCGTTTTGAAAGAAGAACCGCGGGCTGTCGATGCCAGGCGAGAGGAGCAAGTAGTCGCTCGTCGGACCCCAGTTCTGGCGAAACACCGAAACCTGGCTTTGCCCCGTGGCAAGAAACGTGGGCGACTGCGCGGGCGCCGTCGCGGGGTTCGTGAATTCGGTCAGCGCGAAAAACGTGCTATAGCTGTTGTCGTTGTTCAAGACGTTGACGCTTGTCCAAGGGAACGGACTGGGCTGCGCTTGCTGCAAATTCCAAAGCGAGGCAGCCGCCGCGGCCGTTTCGCCGGTGGCCGAGAAAAGATTCAACGGCAGCGGGGCGTTCAGCCCGTTGGAGACGTTGGGCATGGCCCCGTCCGGCTTGCGGAGGCCCAACGACATATCCAGATACGGTTGGAAGTTGGGATACAGATCGACGCCGGATCCCTGCTCGTATGCCCGGGCAAACAGCGACACGTGGCGGAGCGTATACAGCAGGTAATGCCCCTGGCTGTCGGTGAACCAACCGTCGTCGGTCGTGCTGTAATTAAAGTGACCCTGCATGTCGGCCAAGGCGGCGTCCAACAGCGCTTGGTCGGCCAACATCACGCCAGCCAAGCCCTTCGTGGCGCCGATTTTCGCGCGGGCGTTGCTAAACGTGTTGTTGCCATAGCTCAGCCCGCTCGTCAGGCTGGCCAGCCGGGTCTCAATCGTACTGCGCGTGGCCGATGAAAGTTCGGCCGACGATGCACCGCGAACGAAGTCGTAGGCCGACAGATAGCTGGTGAGAACTTCTGGATGGGTGATGAAATCGTTCGAGTTGTTGGCGGGCAAGGCGGCGTTGAGCAA
>CAYWTU010000418.1:0-4576 GCA_964461275.1 uncultured Pirellulales bacterium
CTCGCCTTGCGGCCGGTGGGATTGGCGCCTTGCGGCTCGCCCCCAGGCAAGTTGGCGTCAAACGGGTCGCGAGGCAGGTCTTGTGGACTGGTGGTGCTCATGGCGGCTAAGCTCACTAGGTACCAACTAGGCAGCGGCCCGGTACCGAACCAGGCCGCGCACGGTGTTAGGTTGCAAAACGAAAAATCGTCATGGAGAGCAAACAAGGTCGGGCCCCGTCAAGCGGGCAAACTCTCGGGCAGTTTTCAAAACGCTCGCTTCTAAGTGGGCCCGCAGGAGAGGTTGTGCGGGGCCGCGGCTCGAACCCCCGGTCATTGACCGGGGGCTAAGAGTATTCGATGCAATCCAATCAGCGGGTCTGTTCAGTCCCGCCGTTTGTTCCGGTTCGATCAAGCGCGCGGCAAAGCCCGAGGGCAATTCGCCGGCGGCGTTGTCGATTTCCAGCACACAGCGGAAACTCTGCGTGGCCGCGTCGACGGCCGATTCCTGATACAACAGCCGAGCCGAGACAGCGCGATTCACCGGCGTCTCGGCCCACAGGTCATACGCGGCGCCCACAGCGAGCCGTCCATACCACTCGACCGGCACTTGCAGCTCGACCCGCAATCGATCGACCTGCACCAGCGTTAGGATCTTGGCGGCCGGGGGGAGGGCGCCACCGGCTTGAACGTGAATCCGCAACACCTGACCGGCAAACGGCGCCCGTACGTGCAGCGCCTCGAACTTGGCCAGCTCCAATTCCAAATGGCTCTCGGCCTCGGCCTGCTGTTCGCGGGCTTGGGTCACTGCCGCCTCGGCCTCGCTGACGCGCCCCCGGGCCTGATCGACTTCCATTTCGCTGGCAGCTCGCTCGGCCCGGGCCTGTTCGACCCGCGACAACATGATGCGCGCCAGGGCGAGGTCGCTTTCCGCTTTACCCAGTGCGCCAGACCGGGCGACCGTCGCCTCGGCCACGTGCAACGCCGCCTGCGCCACCCGATCATCCAGCACGGCCAGCAAGTCACCCTGCTGAACCAACTGCCCCTCTTCCACGCACAGTTTGGCGAGCACGCCGTCTTGGCTGGCGGCCACATCGACCCGGGCCACAGGCTCGACGATGCCAGGCAGCATATTCAGCGCGCGCAAGGCAGGGGGGTCGCCCATAGCTTGAGTCTGGCCGCGGGCGGTCGTCACGACCGTCACCGTCAGCACAACCAGAACCGGCAAGGTCGCCCGGTGGATGAAACTCGAGTGTGGCATAGAACGCAGTCTTTCCCAGGTGAGAGGAGGAAGACTTGAGGGAAAGTCTTATGAAGGGCACTAAAACCTAGTTCGCCCCGTCCCGATGCGCAGGAAAATCGAGCCCCAGTGACGGAAAAAGGCCAAGCCGCGGGCCATTGGCGAACACTGCGCCGGATGTGCCGATTGTGCCAGGCCCGGGTCCGTGGAACCCCCCACATCTTCTTCCCCACTCGTGAAGGCGTCATAGAAACCCGGCGCCGACCGCGCCGTGCCGGTTGTAGCGGCGGTACCGACTGTACGGCCTGTGGGGGCGGTCAACGTGGGGGTGGGTTGCCCGCAGATTCGCTACCGATGTCAGAAATGACACGGTGCGCTTTTGCGCAGCGATCGTTATGTACGTGTTTACCGCGTCACGAGTTACAACCGCACCATGAGTGTCTGGCAACGCCTCTGTCGCCGGCGAGGGCGCGCATTCTGCGCGCTGGGTCTCGCGCTTGCCGTGTGGTGCTGCGCGCTGGGGTGCAACCTGGCGCCGAAATGTTGCGGCCCCTGTCCGCCGGCCGTGCCGTCGGAGTACCAGAGCGAAGGCGCGCCGCCGCCACACTGCTCGGACGATCTGACCCGCTGGTGGAAAGAGCTTCGCGACCCGGTGCTCGATCAGCTCATCCAGACGGCCGCCTGTCAGAACCTATCGCTGCAAGAGGCGTGCCTGCGCGTGTTCGAAGCCCGCGAACAATTTCGCGTGGTGCGAGGCTCGCAACTCCCCAAACTGGCGGGCACCAGCAGCTTCGGTCATAAGCGCACCAGCGTCAACGCCAATCAATTCATCATCCCGCAGAGCCTGCAGCGGCCATTCGACCTGTACAGCTTTGGTTTTGACTCGGGTTGGGAAGTGGGGCTGTGGGGCAAGTATCGCAACGCGCTGGCCGCGGCCGACGCTGAAATTGCGGTCAGCGTGGAGAAGCTGCGCGACGTTAAGGTGACGCTGTTGGGCGACGTGGCGGCCAGCTACATCGCCTACCGCACATTGCAGCAGCGATTGCTGATCGCGCAAGAAAACCTGGCGATACAAGGCCAGACGGTGCAGCTTGTGCAGGCGCGGCTTCGGGCGGGGTTGGTGCGCGATTTGGACCTGGCCCAGGCGCAGTCGAACTATCACACCACCGCGGCGCAGATTCCGCCGCTGGAAGAGCAAATGCAAATCACGCTCAACAAGCTGGCCGTGCTGCTGGGTCATCCGCCCGACGAGCGGTTGTGGAACATCATAGGTCGCGGACCGCTGCCGGCGCTGCCGGGCGATCTAGGAATCGGCGTGCCGGCGGAGCTATTGCGCAGGCGCCCGGACATTCGCCAAGCCGAGTTTGAGACGCTGGCGGCCGGGGCGCGAATCGGCATCGCCCGCGCCGACTTGTATCCACAATTGAGCCTCAAGGGAACGCTGACACTAGACTCGCGCCACGTCAGCAATTGGTTCACCGGCAATTCAATGGCCTTTTCTTTCGGCCCGGCGGTGCGCTGGGACGTGCTGAATTTCGGCCGGCTGCGAGCCAATGTCCGCGTGCAAGAGCAGCGCTACCAACAATCTCTGGTGCGCTACCAAAACGCCGTGCTCAATGCGTTGCAGGAGGTGGAGAACGGCGTGACGTCTTTGCATCGTCAGCGGCAGCGCGTGGCGGAACTGGAGAAGGCGGTGGCCGCCACGCGCGAGGCCGTCAGGCTGAGCCAGGCCAGTTATCAGAACGGGCTGGTGGCGTTCCAAAGCGTGCTCGACTCGCAGCGTCAACTGGTCACGCTGCAAGAGCAAATGGCGCAGTCTCAGGGCCAGGTTGTGCTGGCCGCCGTGCAAACCTACAAGGCCGTGGGAGGCGGTTGGAACGCGCGCTTCAATTGCGAACAGGCCGGCCGATTGCAATTGGCCGACCCGCCGCCCGCCGGCAACGTGGTCGAGCCTGTTGCGTCGCCTGAAACCATGCCGGCTGCCCCGCCAGCCGAAGAAGTGCCGACCAGCGAAACAGCGCCGCCGACCAAGAACGGGAATGAGCGAGGCGATCCGTCGTCGGCGCCGCCTAAGCCAGCCGACGACTCGCTTCCCAATCCGCCGGATGAATCCGATGCCCGACGTCGACCGTTGCCCGACAGCGTTTCACCGCTGCAAATGAATCCTTATCTGGCCATCCTGTCGCCACGCGGCCAGATCGCGGCTCAACGCCCAACGCCGCGCGCCGCGGCCGGCCCGTCGGCAGCAGAGGTGTATGCGCTTCGTTCCAGCGCCGTGCCGACAACGGCCCCCACCGCAAATCCGCCGCTGGCGACCAACCCGTACCTGGCAATCTTGAGCGGCACGGCGGCGCCGCCGGTCGCTAGCCAGCCCGCACTGCCGCAGATCGCGGTGCAGCGGATGCAGCCTGCGCCGCCTGGCACAGGCGTGGGACCGCTGTCGTCGCCCGTCGCGCCTCCGCCACGACCGTCACGCTTCATCGCCGAACAGCCGCGTATCGTGCGCTGAGCGGCCAACTAGCTTGATTGGCTCTCCTCAAGCAAGAAGCTCGTTTGGATGCCCGACCGCGAGTTGTGCAACACTGCGGCGAACGTTAGGCTCACGCGAAGCCCGCCTGAGACGGACGGCTGCGGACACGCCGCCAATGTCTCGCACCGTCGCCGCGATTTAGAAAGGGTGACCCATGAGCGCCGAGTTTCCGAAACTGGACGTGATCGCCGTCGGTGCGCATCCTGACGATGTGGAGATCGCCGTCGGTGGAACGCTGGCCCGATTGGTCAAGCAAGGATTTCGCGTCGGCATCATCGACCTGACCGACGGCGAACCGACCCCCAAATCACCCGGCCCCGAGGCCCGGCTTGCCGAGGCTCGCCGCGCGGCCGAGACGCTAGGCGTGCAGGTGCGCGTAACTTTGGACCTGCCCAACCGCCGGCTGTTCGACACGTTCGAGGCCCGCGTGGCGCTGGCCAAGGAATTTCGCAAATATCGGCCGCGGCTGGTGCTGGGCCTAGGCGATAAGACGCCGTTGGCCTCGCCCGATCATTGGCAGGCGATGCAGATTATCGACGCCGGCGTATTTTATTCGCGGCTCACCAAGTGGGACCAATACTTCGACGGCCTGCCGGTGCACGCCATTTCGGCGCAGTTGTATTACAGCCTGGCCTACGGCGCCCTCTTGGTGCAGCCCGGCCCAGGGCAATTTGTGGTCGACATTAGCGATACGCTCGATACAAAGCTGGCGGCGGTGCGCTGTTATGAAACACAGTTCCCGCCCGAGAAGCAAGCGCTGTTTGAGCGATTGAAGAGCGTCAACATGGCGCTGGGCATGGGGGCCGGCTTTGCCGCCGGCGAAATGCT
>CAYWTU010000419.1:0-4566 GCA_964461275.1 uncultured Pirellulales bacterium
CACTTGGCGCTGCGCGAAGTGGCGGGCATTCCGGCCTGCGACGTGATCGATTTCGATTATCCCCATTGGCACACCGAGGCCGATCTGCCGGACAAATGTTCGGCCGAGAGTCTGGCCAAAGTGGGCTACGTGGTTCGCGAGTGGCTCAAGAAACAGGTGCGATGATTGTGGCCGCTGCCCTGCCCATGGCGTTCCCGTTTGCCGTCGCGCGCTGGCAATTGGCGCTTGAAGCCATGAACGGAGGGGGCGCCGTTCGGTGGCTGGCGCCGGCGCTATTGGCGGCCGGGGCGTTGGGGCTGATCGCATCGCACGTGGCGGCCTGGAGACGGGCGCAGCGCGAAAACCTGCCGCCGCGCGACCTGGAATTTCGCCGCAGGCAGTTCCGACGCCGGGTGCAGGCTAGCGGGATGCTGGCGCTGGTTGCGGTGGGCTTGGGCGTGGGGCAGCTAATCCCCTGGCGGGAATGGCCGTCGATGTACGTCGGATTTTGGTTCGGCACAGCCGTATTGCTGTTGTGGATCGTCGCGCTGGCCTTGGGAGACGCCTGGTCCAGCAGCGTTTACTTTCGCCACCTGTGGCGCGAGCGACACGTCGCACGAACCGAGTTGCAAAACGAACTCGAGCGGCTTCGGTCTCAACCAACCGATCGCGGGGCCGAGCGTTCGGGCGACCCCCTGACCTGATTTTGGCGAGTTCAGCGATGTTTCAATTTCCCGATCCGTTTCGCGTTTACGTGGCGGTCACGCCGTTGGCGCTGTACCTACTGGTGGTTGGCGCCGCGCACTTCCGTCGCCGGCCGACTTTGGTCAGCGGCGCCCGTGATTGGCTGGCCCTGATGTTGGCGGCGGCGGGTCTGCTGGCGGTGGGCCCGCTGGAGTTGTTCCTGCCGGAGCACGCGGCCACGCGGTTCGGCGGTGTGGTCTGGCTGTTGCTGGTCGGGCTGTATGCGCTGGTGATGGTGTTGGCAGTGACGGGCCAGCGGCCACATTGGGTGATTTATCAGGTGGCGCCCGAGGAGGCGCTCGAGGCGCTGCAAACCGCCTGCCGCGAGGCCGGCGAGCATTTCGTCTTGGCGGGCAACACGCTGTATCTGCCGCAGGCCGACATTGAACTGCGGATTCAGGCCGGCCGACGTTGGCGGACGGCAGTCATTTCCGCCGCCCGGATTCCGCCCGTGGAAGTTTGGCGGCGGCTCGAGACCGGCCTGGCGCAGACCCTGGCGCGGGTCGAATCGCCGCTGACGTGGATTGGGCCGGTGCTGGTGACGGCGGCGCTGGTGCTGTGGGTGGGAGCAGGCTGGCGTGCGGTCGAGAATCCGCTGGCATTCGCCAAAGGTTGCCGCGAGATGCTGCGGCTGTGACTTTCTGACGACCCTGCTACCGCCGCGCCAACGGCGCTCGCCGCTTTTCCAAGTGTTGCCGGACCCAGCGACCCAAGTGCAGCGCTTGGGCTCGCGGATTGGAGCGAGGATAGTACAGGCAGCGATAACTGTGCCGCTGGAACGATTGCCAGTAGCGCTTGGTTTGCAGGTAGTCGGGACCCAGGTCGACGGTCTGGTCTCCGCGGGCGGCGCCGTCTTCCAGCATCCGCCACATCAGCGTCGTGCCGGCCCCGTCGCTGCACGACGGGTCGAACGCCCGCCGCAGTCCGCACACATAGCCTTGATGCAGGTAGTTGTAGTTGAACGCCACCGGGCGGTCGTCGACATACAACAGGCACACGTCGACCAGCCCTAACCGAACCGCCTCGGCGTGCAGCTCGCGCAGCAGCGGTCCACCCCGCGGATGCGTCAGTCCAACGCCGTTGTCGCCCAAGACGTGATGACTTCTTCGGGCCACCTGCACGCAATCGTCGTACAGGTCCCAACGCGGGTCGGCCTGCTCGTGCGCCGCGCCTGCAGGTCGGTGTCGGACCAACCGCACCGTTCCCCGCTGGGCCAATCGCCGCGCGACGCGCGAAGCTTCACAGCGAAACCGGCTTTTGCGGCTGGCCCAGTAGGCGTCCCAGCCGGCCGACAAATCGATCATCGGCACAATCGCGTGCGACATGCACTGGCAGGCCCAGTGGGCGCCCTCAAAGGCCGCTTGTGTCTGGCCCGCGTCGCGGCCGTCGGCGTCGATCCACCGCAGGTCCACTACGTCCCAGTCGCGCGGCGCGTTGGCCAAGTAGTCCAAAGCCGACCGCAGCGTTGCGGCCGTGTTCGCTCCCAGCGGCCCGTAGAAACTTCCCCAGTAGTCCAAGGGATAGGTCAACACACGGACAGGGCCGAGCCAACTCGCCTCGCCACGAATCACCAGCGGCAGCACGCCAGTCAACTGGCCATCCTGGCGGACGCACAACGTCTTGAGCCTTTGGCCGGCGCCATAGTGCCGCCAATAGCTCAGCAGCCAAGGCAGTGTCTGAAAGAACGTGGCGCCCGTCGTGGCGGACCAGAGCCGCGACCACTCGTCGCCTAGCGCCGACAGTTCCTCCGGCGTGCGAATTTCGTGGATCGTGGTCATAAGGGTTGCGCGTCGGCGCCAATCGAGGGGTGCAGTGCCGCTGTGGGCGCAGGCGGGGCTTCGCCGCTAGCGAGACGCTTTCCGTTTGAGCACCCGTAGGAACGTGCGGGCGATGAGTTGAACGTCGTGCCATGCGGTGCGGGCCTTGGCGTAACGGGCGTCCATCCGCATCCATTCGTGAAACGTCACACCCAATCCGCCGTTGGCTTGCCAAATGCAGGTCAGGCCCGGCGTGACCTCGAGCCGGCGGCGATACCAGCCGTGACATTGGTCTTGCTCGCTGCAGGGCAGCGGTCGCGGACCGACCAACGACATTTCGCCGCGGAGAACATTCCATAATTGCGGCAATTCGTCGATCGAAGTCTTGCGCAGGACGCGCCCCAGCGGCGTGATTCGCGGATCGTGAGTGATCTTAAACGCCGGTCCGTCTTGTTCGTTCAGCGCCATCAGCGTTTGCTTCTGGGCCTCGGCGTCGGTGACCATGGTGCGAAACTTGTACATGGTGAACTTCCTGCCGCCGCGGCCGGTTCTCAGTTGGGCGAAGATTACCGGCCCAGGCGAACCGAGGCGAACGGCCAGGGCCGTTGCCGCCAGCAGGGGCAGCAGCGCCACGCCCCCGACCGCGGCGCCGACCACGTCGAGCGCCCGCTTCCACCTGGGCAACGGCGAAACGAAGAACAACTCCATCGGCCGCACCGGTTCGCCGCCGTCGGGCAGCACGTGTACCGCCTCGGACCAGGGAACCTGGCTGGTGAGCCAATTCGACGGATAGCCGTACACGTCTCCGGAGAACTTAGGGGCCTCGGCGCCCAGCTTTTCGGGCAATGATCGCAGCATGCTCCAGGCGTCGGCGGCGGTCGTGTTGGGGAACACCAAGGCCAACGTGTTGCGGTCGAGCCAGCCCAGCGTGTCCGCCGCGCGCAGGCGAGGCTTCAGGCAACGGACCAGTTGCGCCAGTTTGTTGCGCGACTGGTCGGCGCCCTCGACCTGTAGGGTGACCAGCGCGAACTCGGCCTCAGTGCGGTCGGTCCGCGAGCGTTCGCGCTCGAGCAGCCGGCGGAGATTTCGGGCGCTCGGCAGGCGAACAAGTTCAGGATGCGTTTCGCGGCGCAACAGTCGAGTCAGCAACGACGGCGGCTCATCGCCGCGAGGTCGCATCGCGTGACGCTCGGCGTCGGGCGTCAGTTGCAATTGCTGACACGTCGCGACCCAATCGTGCGGATAAGCCAACACCTGGTACACTGGGCGCGGGGCGTCGCCGGGCAGATCGGTCGCAAACGCCTGCACCAGCTTCCACGCCTCAGCGGCCGACGTGCCCGACAACAAGGCGCCTGCGCACGTTCCGTCGATCCAACCGATACCGTCGGACGATCGGAGCCGAGGCTTCAACAGACGCGCCAGTTTCGCCAGCGACTTGCGGTCGGCATTCGGCTGCGCGATTCGCAGCGCCACGACGCAAAACTCTCCCCCGGCGCGCTCGGCGCGATCGTGTTCGCGCTTCACCATCCGGCGAAACGTCTCGGCCGAAGGGAGGCCTCGGCGGCGCCAGGCGGTGGGACTGAATGCAGCCGGCCAGCAGACGGCGGGCCAAACACTCGAAGCAGGCCGGTCGGCGGGGGGCGAATATTCGGTGGTTAGCGGCGTGGCCATGGCGGCGCGGTCCTTACAGTCGGCGGCAGTGCAACCGGGACGGGCCCGCGGCCGGCGCGCGAAAGCGGCGCACCGGGGGCGCTGACGTCCCACGACCAAACATAGGTCAGGCCAATCCGACTGCGCCGCGGGCGCAGGGGAGTTCCGGTAATAACGATTGAACCGCCCGGCGGGCGCTTCATTCCGGTTTGGCGTCTGTGGCGTTGTCCCCCGGCGGCGGGATGGGCGCTGTGAGGCCCGCCTGTTCCTGGTCCTGCAATTCTCGCCACGGTTTGCCCGCCTCGTAGCTCTGCAGTTCCTTTTGCAGATTGGCTCGCACCTTCTCGTCGGACTCGGCGTCGAGCGCTTTTTGCGACCACTCTTTGGCCTGTTCGAAATCGCCGCGTTCCGCGTAGGCCGCCGCCAACGTGCTGAG
>CAYWTU010000420.1:0-4562 GCA_964461275.1 uncultured Pirellulales bacterium
ACCCAGAAACGCCACAAAGTCGCTCCACCCATCCATCGCGGCGACCGCGGGCGCGCACCCCGCCTTGTCTCGCACCGCTCTCGCCGCCGCCGCGCTGGACGCGCGCACCGCGCCCCCCGGCGGAGCGGGTGGCGCCCACCCGGCGCACCCGGGGGCGCGCGCGCCGGGCGGGGCTTTCCACAGGGTGGCGACCGAGTGGACGCCGTGGGCCGCGTCGGCCTTCAAAAAGGCGACGACGGCCCGACGCCATTGCCGCTCGTCGTCGTTGCAAACGCGGTGCAGCCGGCGCAGTTCGCCCAACGTCGCCTCGGTGAGCGATTGGTTGAGGAATTTCGATGATCGGTGGGCGCTGGTGTTCATCAGGGCCTAAAGACACGCTCCAGCGCCGCCAGGTTCGGCCCTGAAAAAGCCGCTTTACAACCTAGTGCGAGTCCACAAACGCCCGAATTTGGTCTGGGTGGGCGTCGCAGCCATAGACGCAGCACGTACCTGCGTCGCCTAGCGTGATTTCCTCGACCAGTTCGCCGAAGAAGAAAAGAAATCGCATCGCCCCGTTGCACTGCGGACACGTTGCGTCGTGGGGATTCTGAATCAACGTCGGCGTGCCTCCGACGTATGCGACAACGTCGGCGATCGAATAACCGTACATGCCCGGGGCGAGAATTTGAGCGACAACGCCGGCGGCATCGGCGGTGTAGGGGGCGAGCGTCTCGACCACTGCGGGAATTCGCTTGACGAGCAACGTCTCGGCGATGGGCAGCAACTGCTCGTCGTCGCCTTCTTCGTAACCCTCCTCGGGACGCTCCGCCGGAAAGGGCTGCGGCAAGATCGCCTTGCCGGGCGAGACGGGCCCGACCGGCGACGCCGGCGCGTAGCGGCTGGCGCAGGGCGCGGCCACCGACCTCGCAATAAGTTCGTCGCTTTCTTGATAAAACACCTGAACCAATCGATCGCGCCAAATCGGACCCAACGAAGGCTCGTCAAGCCGGACCTGAATCAGGAAATGCGCCGGCTCGCCATCTTCCGTCAGCGGCCAAGGTTCCCCCGCCTCAGCGTAGGGCAGTCCGCCAACGTGGGACTCGGCGAGTGCTGCGTCGGCGTCGAAGGCAACGGCCGGGTCGAGGCGAAGCAGCGTGACCGATGGCTTGCCGGCCGCGTAATCGGCGATCAGCTTCAACACGCGTTGTTTGACGTCGCTTGGCAACTGGGCGAACTCATGCCGCACCCGCCGCACCCGCAAATTGTGCGGCAGGATCAACAGCCCAAACACCAGGACCAGCGCAGCGACAATGCCGACGATCCAACCCAGCGTAGTGAGCAAACCGGCCAGCAACATCAACGGCGGTCCTATTTGGGCAGAACGCGCCGACTATTGCGGCGTCATCGACAATGGCCGCAGTGTGAGGCAGAAAATGGGAATCAGCAGCGACGCCAAGCCCAAAAGTTGCCGCCCTCGCCCGAGCGGCACGCGGTCGTTGCGGGTGGGCGGGTGATCGGGGCCGATGAGCATCACCAGGAAGATCATCACCATCCAACCGTACTCTTCTTGCAGCACCATGAACGCGACAGCCGCAAACAACACCCCGCGAGCCAAAATGTGTGCCCGCTTGCCAAACAGCGAATAGGCGACGTGTCCACCGTCAAGCTGGCTGATCGGGACCATGTTCAAGCCGGTGATCAAAAGCCCAACCCAACCGGCCTGCATCAGCGGCGTCATGGTCAGGATGGCGCCGGCGGGCAGGTCCGGCCGCAGCCACTCGATCAGCCACTTCACAATCAGTGGGTCGCCAAAATACAACTCGCCCACCGGCGGGTTGACCACATAGTTTCCCTGCAGCACGCCGATCACGGTCATCGGCAAAGCCAACACGAGCCCCGCCAAGGGGCCGGAAATGCCGATGTCGAACATCTGCTTTCGGTCGGCCTCGGAGCCGGCCATGCCGATCACCGCCCCCATGGTTCCGATGGGGGAAATCGGCATGGGAATGAAAAACGGCAAGCTGGCCGGCACGCCGTAGCGCAACGCCTGTAAGAAATGTCCCATTTCGTGCGCCAACAGAACCGCCATGACGGCGATCATGTAGACCAGGCCGTCCCGCGGCGCGAATTGCAGCAACACCTCGCCCTTGGGCATCGCATGGAGGTTGAAATGCGATCCTGCGATAAACGTCGACACGCACGTCGCCAGGAACAGCACCACCGGCAACCAGACACGGGGACGATGCACCGGCTCGCTTACGACCTCGGCGTACGAATAGTTGCCCGAATAAGGCGAACCGTCGGCCAGATAGACCTCGCCTACGACCGGAATCTGCACCGGGCCGGTGCGGCCGTATCCTTCCAGCGGGGCGTAGGGATTATTCGGGTCCATCAACCACTATTGTTCCGGGGAAGTGGCAGGATACCACAAGCGTCTACGCGAGCCCAAGGGGCCGGGGTCGAACCAGCAGTCGAAGCCTAATAGATCTCGAGGCTCTTGAGACTGTTGCCGCCCGACGCCTGCGCGCCGTACAGACAACGGGCGGCACTTTCGGCCAACCGCTCGCCTTGAAAATTCTTCGGCGGCACTGCCACGCTGGCAATCCCCAAACTGATGGTTAGCGGCGGCGGCCCTCCAGCCGTTGCGTTGAGAGTCAACTTGCGAACCTTGCCCAGCAACTGATTGCCCAACTGCACTGCCTCGCGGCGATCGCAACCTGGCAAAACGATGGCGTAGCGCGAATCGCGGACCTGCCGACACATGGCGCCCTGATGATCCAACTCGTTTGCCAGCCGGCTCACCTGGTCCAGCATGAACTCGGCCCGTTCCAGTCCGTAGTGAAACGCCAATTCGACGTGCCGATCGACCTCGAACAACAGCAGGCTGAGCGCCTCGCGCGATTGCCGACAGCCGACAGCCGCCGCCCGCAGTTGGCCCAACAGCGCCGGGTCGTCGTCGGCCTCGGGGTCGAGAATGGTTGCGGAGCGCACCGCCGGCATCGCCTGTGGTCCGGCCGCGGTCGCCTGGGGCTGGACGGGCAGAACTCCCAAGGCCGCCAGATCCGCGGTAGCCGGTTGAGCAACGTCGGGCGCCGCCGGGCGTCGCAGTGCGACGTCGTAGTCCTGTGCCGCCGCCCGAAGCTGCCGCACCTCCTCGCCCAACAGCAGGCTGGTTGAGCGGGCCGCCGTCAGCTCGCGCTGCATCTGCAGCATGTCGACGGTCACTTCGGCCGACATTTGGGCCAATTGCTGCCGGGCTCGCTCCAAAACGTCCTTATAGTTCAAGTCGTCGGGCAGCTTTTGGAGCAGCACCGCGGCCAACTGCTCGACCTTGGTCTGCACGCCGTCGACGACCACGGAGACCTGCTCGGCGGTCAGGCCGTGATAGGCCCGTCCGACGTCGAGCAATTCCTCGAGCGCTCCGTCGCGACCCTCCAGCAAGAGCAAAGTGATGAGCTGAGCGAGATGGACGATTTGCGGCAACACGCGATCCTTCGGGCAACGCAGATCGGTCCGCGCCAGTGATTCGGGCGACTGCACGCCGAAGACGATCGATTCGGGCAGCCCCCAGTAGCGCAGCAGCGCCGCCGTCAGTTCCGTGTGAACGAACCCCAGCGCCTCGCGTTCGACGACCGAGAGTTCAGCCCCTTCGGCGAACACCCGTTCGACCAACCGGACGTAGGGCGTGCCCAGTTCCTTGATCAGCACCAGGTGCCCCAGGCTTTGCAGCAGGCAGGCAATGAACGCCTCGTCGCCGTCGATTTTCCAAACCTTGAGAGCTAGTTCGCGGGCGGCCACCGCCTTGGTCAGCGTTCGCGTCCAGTAGCGGGCCAGACTGTTGCGAGCCACATCGGCAAACAGGCCCGTCGGCAGACTGAAGCCCAGCACCAACAACTTGAGCGGTTTGACGCCGAGCAACGTCAGGGCCTGGTTCAGGTCGGAAACTTCCTGGGTCAACCCGTACAACGAGCTGTTGACGATTTTCAGAATCCGGGTCGCCAGAGCCGGATCGTTCTCGATGCACTGTTTGAGTCGCAGCGCGTCGACA
This sequence comes from uncultured Pirellulales bacterium, assembly GCA_964461275.1. Taxonomy (GTDB): domain Bacteria; phylum Planctomycetota; class Planctomycetia; order Pirellulales; family CAYNRE01; genus CAYWTU01. Next base: position 4,028 of record CAYWTU010000420.1, read on the forward strand.
TGAGGATCGCGGGTGAGTTGCAGAACCTGCACGGCCACCGCGGGAAGCGTATACAGCTCGCCCGAGCGGGTGACCAGATGGTCCAATGTTTGCGATTTGGCGGTCATGGCGGGAAGGGGAAGGCGTACAAGGTGTGGCAATCAGCGCGTGCGCAGGGCGGCCTCGATTACCATACGCCACGGCGGCCCACGCGGCCGGCGCTGGGCGCGTGGGCGGAAGAATCGGCCGAGCCCGCCGGCCCGCGCCGTCGCTACAGATGTTACACGTGGCCGGTCGCGCCCGTTTGGGGCTGGTCGATAAGGCGGTCGAGTTCGACCCGCAGCCGCCACAGAATTTCGTCGTACTTGTAGGCCCCCAGCTCCTCGCTGCCGCGCTTCAGGTTGACGTGATTGGGCCCGCACCACAGCCCCAGGTCGGCGTCGTCTGTTTCCCCGGGGCCATTCACGCGGCAGCCCATGACCGCAATCGTGATCGCGTGGTCTTGGGCGTAGGCGGTCATTTCCTTGACCTGCTGAGCCAATTCAATGAACGCCTC
>CAYWTU010000421.1:0-4553 GCA_964461275.1 uncultured Pirellulales bacterium
CTCCAAAGTTCAGGCACTCGTACCGGCCGTCGCCCCGCTCGTTGAGCTGTTGTTCGAGCAGATGGGCAAATACGTCCTGGAGGTGTACACCGGCGCCAAAGGTGAACGAATCGCCCAGGATCATAATTCGCCTGACGCCCGGCTCGCGATCGCGCTCGAAATCGTCGCCGCGCAGGCCCCAGCGATTCATCGCGTACTCAACCCAGTGAACCGGCGGATGCTCCAGGTCGAAAGGCAACGGCGGCGGCTCGCCGTTGACCGTCAGCTTCACGTCGCGAACGTCCAGCGGTGTGACGTCTTCGGCCACATTAAACGACAGCCTCACCTCGGCGTCGCGCCGCGCCGGGGAAAACTCCCAGTGAAACGATTGCCACTGGGGGCCGGCCGTCTGGGCCGCGACCGGCGCAAGCGCCGGCGGCGACGGCCCCACGTCGACCGCTCCCAATTGCACCCGCTTGGGACGCGCGGCGCGGGCGGTAATGGTCACCCGCAGCTCGTCGCCTAGCTTGAGTTTGAGTGCCTCGTTGCGCTGCAACGCTACGTCCCAAGGCGACGACCGGCGCGCCGCCGACGAGGCAATGCGATCGAACGCGACATCCCCGTCGCGAAGTAGTTCTCGCCGCAGCAGGGCAGGGTCCGAGGTCCACCCACACCACTCCAGTCGAAGTCGGGCCTCATCCGCACGATCCTGCTGGAAGTATCCCCGCGGGTTGTCGGGGTAGTAATCTCGGGTCACCGTCCGCGGTCGAAAGCGAAACGTTTGATCGTCCGCCGGCCGCTGGGGAATGAGAAACCCCGCGGCATACGGGACGCGGTCCAGACGCGCCTTTTCGCCGCCGCCCGTCGCCAACGCCCCGATTCGCGCCGCGCCGGGCAGGTCCAGTCCTCGCTCGCCGCGCAGCACCTCAATGCCGCGCGGAAACAAATAGGCCGCCAGCGCAGCAGCCAGCGCCACGGCCACGCCCGCCATCCCCAGCCGCACGCTCCAGCGTTCGAATCGTCGCGGTTGCATCGCGCGCGGCAGGACCTGTTGTTAGATCAACTCGGCCACCGGCGCGCCGCGTTCCAACACGTACCTCGGCCGACCGCCGAAGTCGCTGAACGTTTGCCGCGCGTCGATGCCCAGATGACGATACACGGTGGCCAGTACGTCCTCAGGGCGGTACGGCGCGTCGGCCGGCGCCTCGCCTTTGGCGGTGGAGGCCCCCACGACTTGGCCCACTTTGAGTCCCCCGCCCGAGAGCAGCACGCTCATCACCGCCCCCCAGTGATCGCGGCCTGCGTCGCGATTGATCCGCGGCGTTCGCCCAAACTCTCCCATCGCCACCAACAGCACCTGTCGATCCAGCCCCCGCTGGTACAGGTCGTCGACCAGCGCCGCCACCGCCTGATCGTACTCAGGCCCCCGCGTCCGCAATCCCTTGGCAATCTGCTTGTGATCGTCCCAGCCCCCCACGCGCACCGTGACAAACGTCACGCCCGCCTCGACCAACCGTCGGGCCAATAGCAAGCTTTGGCCGGCGCTCGATTTGCCGTAGGCCTGGCGCGCCGCGTCCGATTCACGCGACAGGTCGAATGCTTCCCGCGCCTTCCGCCCGGTGACAATTTCAAATGCCTGTTCGCCAAACTCGTCGACCGCCTCGGTTACGCCCCGGTTGTCGCGCAAGCGCCGCACGGCGTCCAACTGCGACAGCAGCTCGCGGCGGTCGTCCAAGCGCTCGGCGTCCAACCCCTTGATCGGCGTCAGGTTGCGAACCTCGAATTTTCCTTTGGCCGGATCGCCGGCCGTCTCAAACGGATTGAAGCCTTTGCCCAGGTAGGCCGCGCCGCCGTAACGCATGGCTCGGGGAATTGCCACAAACGGCGGCACTCCAGTGGTGTTTTCGCCGCGAACCCGCGCCGCCATCGCCCCGGCACATGGCATCTCGTTCTCGGTGTTCTGCCGGTCGCGAAGGTAATAGCCGGTTTGCACCAAGTGCGCCGAGGTCTGATGGCTGCTCGAATCGTGGTGTACCGCACGCAAGATCGCCAGGCGGTCGGCGATCGCCGCCTGCCGCGACATGTACTGGCTGAAGTGGACGCCAGCCAGTGCCGTCGGCACGGTCGCCAGCGGACCGCGAAACTCCTGCGGAGACAGCGGCTTGGGATCGTAGGTTTCAAAATGGCTGGGCCCGCCCGCCAGCTCGATGAAGATCACTGCCGCGCCGTCGAACTCCTGCGCCCCATGTGCGGTCTCGTTGCTGGCGGCTTGCGACCGCAAACGCAATAGATCCGCTAGGGTCAGGCCGCCCAGCCCCAGCAAGCCGACGCGCAACAGCCGCCGCCGGTTGAACGAACTCCGCCCAACGCCAGGATGATTCCAAAGCTCAAGCATGGCACGGCCTCGATTCGATGTCCGCAATGCGCTGTTCCTTCGCCGCTGGGCCCTGCACGGTCTGGGGAGGCGAGGCGCCACAGCCGCGGCGTCTCACTCCCTGCCCGATTCAATGTAGGTTGTCCGCGCCGCGCGAGTCAATCTTGTTTCGGCCCCCCAAATCGCTCAACTGTCAGGCGCTTGCCACCCCAACCGCCGGGCCATCCGCGACGAAAACCGCCCCTGCGGAGCGTACTGCCGCACCGTCTCCAGCCACCGCGGGTGCTCCGGATACATTTCCCGGAACATGGCCGCGGGCAACCGGGCGTCTTTCGACAAACAAACCCGGCCGCCGTGACGCGCGACGATTTGGTCTAACTCATCGAGCACCGCGTGCAGGTCGCGCGAGCGCGGCCCCAAGTCCATTCCCAGCGTGTAGCCAGCCTGCGCGAACGGCAGCAAAACATCGTCTTGCTGCATGCTCTTGAGCCCCGCTACGAACGAGCCGACCTGCCGCCTAGCCAGATGCTCGAGCGTCTCTTGAATGCAGCGTGCCCCGGACGGCAGGGCGGGCGCCGAGAGGTGATACTGCAAGAACCCGCGCCGACCGTACAGCCGATTCCAGCCTTCCAGGCCGTCCAGTGGATAAAACCAGCGGTCGAGCGAAACCAGCTCTTGGCGCTGCGCGGCGCCGTACCGCCGCCACACCGCCGCGTTGAACAGCCGATTGGTCCAGCCGTTCAACACCCATCCACACAGCGCGCTCGGTACGCGCCGACCCGCCGGCAGGTGGCGCGCCAACGGCGCCCCGCGCCGCGCGGCGTCCAGGTCGTCGATCCCCGCGTGATCGCCAAACATCGCGATGCCGCGGCCCAAGTGCTTGCCGTGGGCCAGCGTGTCGATCCAACATAATGCGTGCTCGTGCCTCGGCTCGCGCTCCGCCAGCACCGCCAACAGCTCTTCTAAATTCTGCGCCCGGACGGCGGTCGTTCGCATCCATGAGGTTTCCAGCGGCCGCAAGCGCAGCGTTGCCGATTGAATCAGTCCCGTCTGGCCGAAGCCTCCCAGTGTCGCCCGAAACAGCCCCGGCGGCTGGTCGGGCGTACATTCGACCACGCCGGCCTCCGTCAAGATATCGAACCGTTCGACAAATTTGGCGATTGCCCCCACACGGTGATGGTTTTTACCGTGTACGTTGGCGGCCAGTGCGCCGCCGAGCGTCACCTGCCTGGTGCCCGGCGTCACCGGCAACCACCAGCCGCGAGGCACGATCTGTTCGATGATCGCATGCAAGGTTGCGCCAGCTTCGGCGCGGACGACGCCGCGCCGCTCATCCAGAGCCAAAATGCGGTGCATGCCGCTGGTCGCCAGCGCCATTCCATGGTCGGCCGGCAGCGCGGCGTCGCCGTAGCTGCGCCCCTGGCCGCGGGGCGTGACGGTCGCCGCCGGCCCTAGCTCCTCCAGCGACTCCATGGGCTCGGCCAGAGTCGCCACGTCGCACTCCGCCCGGGGAAAGTTGTTCCAGCCCGTCAACCAGCGCCGATGGACCGACTCGGCGATCTGATTTGCGCGGGACGGCGTATCCATCATTTTCGCCCACTTCAGATTCCCGCCCACGACTCGGACCGAAGCGCCAGGCCGATCGCTACCGCGGCCGATTGCGGAACAGGTCGCGCTCCACCCGCCGCATGTCGCGCCACGTGGCCAGGATGTTCCGCGGCGTGACCACGGACGACCGTCCGGCGCGGCGCGGATAGGTGCTGATTCCCGCCTCGCGCACGCGATAGCCTGCCAGCGCCGTGCGAATGGCCACTTCGGCGCCGGCGAACGGACTGTCGGACAACAACCCGACCCGATCGATCACGCTCCGTCGCACCAGCTTCAACCCACAACTGGCGTCGCGAAACGGCGTGCCGAACATCCGCCGCGCCAATACGTTGTACGTTCCCGAGACAAACTTGCGCCACGGACCATAGACCTTGGCCCAGCGAAACGTCACTACCGCGTCGGCATCGGGCAAAAGCCGGATCAGGTGGTGCAGCTCCCGCAGATCGTATTGATCGTCGCCATCCGTGAAGCAAATCCATTCGTACCGATTGGCCGTGCGAAAGCCGGTCTTCAGCGCCTGACCGTAGCCAAGGTTTCGCGGGTGGTGGACGACGGTGATCTCCGGATGGCGCTCGGCCAGACGATCGGCCAC
>CAYWTU010000422.1:0-4547 GCA_964461275.1 uncultured Pirellulales bacterium
GGGGTTCGTCGCGGCTACCACGCCCGCGCCGCCGCCTACCTGGAGCGCACCGAGAAGGCCTCTCACTGGGAAGTCGGCCAGCACTGGGCGTTGGCCGGCGAGCCCGAGAAAGCCGGCGAGAGTTACCTGGCCGCCGCCCAGGGAGCGCTGGCGTGCGTCGAAGATCTGACTGCCTGGCGGCACGCGTTGGAGTCCAGCGATGACGATCTCTAACTCGAACCACCGCCAAGTCACGTCGGGCTTGCGCCGGCAGAAATGGCCAGGCCAAACTCCCACGCTGGCTCGGGCTCTGGACCAACCGACCGCTTGGCAACGCCTTCGCTGGCAGCTGGGAGTCTTGACACTGGGCGTGACACTCGGCCTGGCAAGTACGGCGGCGCCCGGGTGGATGACGCAACCGCTCAAGGACGCCACCATGACGGCGCTTGCGCCTGGCCTGGCGGCAGGCGCACGGCTGAACTGGACACTGAACCTCGCCCGATCGAGAGTGGCGAATCTCTTGGCGGACGCGCGCGAAAACCTGCTCTTGGCTCAGCGGGTCGAGACACTGTCGCAAGACAACCAGCGACTCCGCCGACAACTTGCCGTCTTGCAGGCCCATCCTGTCGTCGGCACAAACCTCGATGGTGTACCTGCGACATCGCCGCCGCTCTTGGACGCCGAGTTGGTCCCGGCGCGGCTGCTCGGGTTGCGGGCCCGGCAATGGCTGGCCGCCGGCACACTGCTCGACGTTGGAGATCGCCAGCGGTTGGCCGCCGGGGCGCTGGCGCTGGGCGCCGCAGCGCCGTCAGGCAGCGATCTGGCCCTCCCCGTCGACTTGGGCAGCCAACGGGCCCAGCCAGGACAATTCGTTTTGGTGGGTCTGGCGGTGTGCGGCAAAATTGTCGAAGTCGGCCGCCACACCAGTTGGCTGCTTCCCCTCACATCGACGGCGTACCGCGACGAGGTTCTCATCCTCGGCGGCAACGCGACGACAGACGCCTTCGAGGGCCAAACGTTGGCCGCGGCGCCGCGCGGTGTATTGGAAGGCGCCGGTGACGGCCTGTGCCGCGTGCGACTGGTGAGCGCAACAGAGCCGGTGGCGGCGGGGGACTTCGTCTACGCCGCCGGCGGGGAAGGAATTTGGCGGGCGCCGCCGCGGTACGGCAAAGTAATTTCTGCCAAGCGATCGCCCGACAGCGCTCATTGGCAAATTGCCGTACGGCCTGACATCGTGCGTGTGCCTGCGGAATTGGCCGTGGTGCGGATTGCGCCGCATGCCATGCGCGTTGTCCAGCAGCAACCGAACAAAGAGAGGCGGCAATGAGGGGCGCGGCGTTGGTCATCGCTGCAGCGGTGAGCGTTTGCCTGGCGCGTGCGCTGGACATGACCTGCGCCGACGGGCTGAGCGTGGGCGCCGCCGCGCCGATGTGGACCGGACTGGCGGCTTGCCTGTGGATTGCCCTCGGTCGGGGGCCTCATCGTTTCGCGTGGCTGGGGTGGGCCGGCCTACTGACCGACCTGACTTGCCCGGGCCGCGTGGGGCTCGGCTTGGCGTCGGGTTTGGCGGTCGGTTATGTCCTGATGTGGCGGCTGGACTGTGGGAAACAAACCGCGGCAGCTACGACCGTGGAGATCGGCTCGGCCATCGCGTGTCTGAACTTCGTGCAGCTTGTGGCCGATCCGCTGCCGCCCGTCGGCGATGGATCGTGGCGTGCGGCAATTTGGATTGCCGTTGCCGGTGGTCTGTATTCCGCGGCCGTGTCGCTTGTGATCTTGCGACTAGCACGCTCAACGCGACGAACTCGCGCCCTTTGGCCCCGTCCAGCGCTGCGGTAGCGGTCGAGATTCCACCCGAGGTTGCATCGTCCGATGGACACTCGCGCCAAACATGTCGCGGCAACGATGCGCCGATGGCTGCGCGATCGAACCGCTGTGCCGTCGAATCTCGCACCGCGCCCCAATCCAGCGGTACGGCTGCGCTGGCTGTGTGCAGGCTTTGTGTTTTCGCTGCTGGTCGTCATGTCGCGTGTCGGTTGGATCGTCACCTTTGATGGCCAGGCGTACCGTGAAGCCGCCCATCGGCCGATCGTGCAAACCGCCTTTGTGCCTGCGCTCCGCGGCCGGATCCTGGCCCGCGACGGGACGGTCTTGGCCATGGACGAGCCGACCAGCGCCGTCGCCATCCATTACCGCTGGCTACAGTCGCCGCCCGATCCGGCCTGGCTACGGAGCAAGGCCCGCTCGCTGCTTACACCCCGTCAGCGGCGCGATCGTGCCTGGCTGAAACAGGCGGAAAACCAGGTTCTTGCCCAGCGCGATGCGTTGCGCCGGCAGTTGCTGGCGTTGGGAGTCGTCGACGCCGCTGCCTGGGACTCCCGTGTCGCGGCCATTCAAAACCGTGTCGAGCGAATTGCCGATTCGGTGCATCGCCGCCGGCTAGCGCGGCACGAGGCCGCCGAGCGCAAGGCGGACAAGCCGGCTGCCAACGCTTTCGCCCAGGGCGCCGGCGGGTACTGGCAAGCGTGGCAGCGACGCATCGTGCGCCGGCTTGACGACGCCAATGCGGCTTTGCCCCTGGCGCGCATGCCGGTGGCCGAAGAGTTGGCGTTTTATCAACTGGCCGATGGGATTTCACCCGCCGTCGTGGCGGAGATCGAAGGCCAGCCCGGGCGCTATCCTGGCGTGCGGATCGAAACCCGTTACCGGAGAAGTTATCCTCGCGGCGATTTGGCGGCCCACGTCTTAGGGCACGTTGGCAGGCCGGCGACGCCGGTCGATTCGCAGGAGACCGCCTTGGCCGCGGAGGCGCCCGCCGCCGGGCTGATGGGCATCGAACGCCAGTACGACGTGATTTTGCAAGGCACGGCGGGCCGGCGCCTCACAAAGTCGTCGCGCTCTGGCGACGAACTTGAAGTCTCTTGGCAGCCGCCGCCGGTGGCTGGTCGGGACGTACTGTTGACGCTCGACGTTCCACTGCAAGCGCAGCTCGAGCGACTGCTTGACGACGCGCTGGGCAGCATCTCGAGCAACCACCACGATCTGGCAAGCGACGACAGCTTCGCCACCAGCGGCGCGGTGGTCGTGCTCGACGTGCATACCGGCGCGTTATTGGCCTTGGCCAGCGCACCTCGCTTTGCGCCTCAGGCCATGTCCAGTGGCGCGGTCGAACAGACGGCGCCGCTGCTGACCGATCCGCGGCGGCCGCTATTCGATCGGGCCAGCCGCATGGCATTGCCGCCCGGAGGGGTAGTCCGCCCGTTGGTTGCCGCCGCCCTGTTGGCGACGGGCAGCGCGGCGCCAGATCAAACCGTGTTCTGCAACCGTCGCCGTCGAGGTTGCCTGGCAACCGACCACGGCCCGTGCAATCTGCCGCAAGCGATGGCCGTGGGTTGCGACGACTACTTCGCGACGCTCGCCGCGGAATTGCCTTCTGAGTTGCTGACCACCTGGTTGCGGCGGTTCGGGCTCGGCGCCGCCACCGGACTTGACCTGCCCGGCGAATCGGATGGCCACGTTCCGCCGGCCCGCGCCGCGACCGCCTCCGACAGCGTCGATGTCGCGGCGCTGGCCCTCGGGCAAGGGCAACTGCTGATCACACCGTTGCAATTGGCGCGAGCCGTTGCCGCATTGGCCGAGGGGGGCCGATTCCCGCGGCCTCATCTGGCCCTTGGGCAAGGCGACGTCGAAGAAGCGGCCGAGCCTAGGAGCGGCGACGCAGGGGGATTCGGTCCGGTGGACGAATCCCAGTCGGCGCTCGCCGAGTTGGACATCGACCCGGCGGCGGTTGATCTGGTCGTCGCGGCCATGACGGCGACCATGCGCCGCGCGCCGCAAGGCGTTCAACTGGCCGGCTATGTTGAGTCCGTGCCGTGCGCCGGCGTCTGCGCTAGGGCGGCGGTCGATGGTTCTCGGCCCGGTCATCTGTGGTTCGCCGGTTGGGCGCCCGTGGAAGAACCCCGGTTGGCGCTGGTGGTTGCGCTGGAGCACTCCCGGGTGACGCCGGATGAATTGTTGAAGTTGGCAGGCGGTGCCTTCGATCACTCAGCCCGCGTGGGCCTCTTGGGACCGGGGTTTGTACCGGTTCGCGCGGGACCGTCCCGGCGCACTCGATCAACCACTGCGGCGCGTTGAAAACGGGCGTTGTGCGCGGGCCGGATCGTCGTCGCGGCGAGCGATTCCAACGGTCGCCGCAACCCTAAGCCCCGCAGGCGGTTGCGTTGGCGCAAAATTCATTCGGCCGGTTGAGGATACGGGGGTCGCGGTGGTATATTATCGGCCTCGTTGGAGACTCTAGAAAACCGCGGCCGCGGCCGGCTCGGAGGCCGAGTTTTCGGCCCTGCCGCTGGCTGGCACGACGGCCGAATGGCGCCGCCCATGCGGTCGCGCGACCGGCGAGAACGCCGCGAAATATCTCCCGCTTGAACTGAGAGGACGCACGTTGTCGAGCGACGAAAACGAACCTGAAGAATCGACCGCCGGCAACGGTTCCGGCCCCCCGCAGAATCAACCGCCGGACCTGACCAGGCTGGTCGAGTTGAACATTGCCGACGAGCTCAAAGACAGCT
>CAYWTU010000423.1:0-4536 GCA_964461275.1 uncultured Pirellulales bacterium
GGCCACCAGGGTTCAACGGATGGATGGCCGATGAACGTATCGCTGATCGGCTATCGAGGAACCGGCAAGACCACCGTGGCCCGACGGCTGCAACTGGCCTGGGGCGCGCCTTGGGATTGGGTCGACGCGGACGTGGAGGTTGAGCTGCGGGCGGGTAAGTCAATTACGGCGATCTTCGCCGACCAAGGCGAAGCGGCGTTTCGCGACCTCGAAGCGCTGACCTTGGCCGAACTCTCCCAGCGCAACCACACGATCGTCGCCACGGGCGGCGGGGTGGTCCTCCGTGAAGAAAACCGCGCCTGCCTAAAGCGGATGGGCCCGGCGGTCTGGCTCACGTCGCGACCCGAAACCATTGCGGCCCGGCTCGCCGCCGACGCCACCACCGCGGACCGCCGGCCGAACCTGACCATTCACGGGGGTGAGGAGGAAATTCGACAATTGCTGGCCGCGCGGGAACCGCTGTATCGAGCCTGCGCCGATATTACGATTGCCACCGATGACCAATCGCTCGACGACATCGTTCATGAGGTGACGGGCCAGTTGGCGGCCAAATTCTCGCCCGGAGGGCGACGATGAACGAGATTCCTTTGGGGGCCAAGCTAGCGGCGACAGCCGTGTTCGGGTTGGTGGTGGGCGCGATCGTCAACCTGGCGGTTTACGCCTTGGCCTGGGAATCTTTGCCGCTCAGCCCCTGGCAGCATGCGACGACGGGGCGGCCCCGTGCCTGGTCCGAACGGTTGCCGCTGTTCGGTTGGCTGCGGCGCGGTCACGAGGCGGCCGAGTTGGGGCCGCGCTTTTGGGTGCGGCCGCTTGTGGTCGAACTGGGATGCGCCGTCGGCGTTCCTGCGCTGTACTGGTGGGAAGTTGCCAGGCTGGCGCTGCTGCCGGCGCCGTTGGCGCAACTGGGGATGATGCCCGAGTGGGTCGCGCCGGTGCAAGCGCAGTTTGCCGTCCACGTGTTGCTGTTGATGCTGATGCTGGCTGCATCGCTGATCGATATCGACGAAAAGAATATCCCGGACGGCATCACCGTGCCGGGGACGTTGGTGCTGCTCGCCGCGGCGGCGTTGGCGCCACATGCGCTGCTGCCGGTGTTCACCATTGCGCCGGGAGCGCCTGGCGCCCCGCCGGCCTTGCCGAGAATGGAATTCCTCTCGCTCGCCGCGCCTCATGCCTGGCCGCAGGCGCTGGCTCAGCCGCGCGACGGGCGCGTGCTCGCCCTGGCGCTGGGGCTGTACCTGGCGTGGTGCGCAGCGCTATTGCCAAGGGTCTGGCGGCCGCGGCGCGGTCGGCTGTTCGCGCTGCGGATGGCGGCGGCGTACGTCCGCCGTGACCCGTTCTCGAAAACTGTGGCCGGGCTGGCTGTGCTAGGATCGGCGGCGATTTTCGCCTGTTGGCAAGCGGACGGCGATTCGTGGCGGGGGCTGGTCACGGCGCTGGTCGGAATGGCGGTCGCGGGGGGGCTGGTTTGGCTGGTGCGCGTGCTGGGCGGCTTGATGCTCGGCAAGGAAGCGATGGGTTTCGGCGACGTGACGCTGATGGGAATGATCGGCGCCTATGTCGGTTGGCAGATGGGGCTGGTGGTCTTTTTCCTGGCGCCGTTCTTTGGACTGGCCTTGGGAGTGGCGCAGTGGGTTCTGCGGCGAGAGCCCGAGATTCCTTATGGCCCGTTCTTGTGCCTGGCGACGACCGCCGTGGTACTGTTTTGGCCGCGCGTATGGCAAGCGACCGAGGTCTATTTCGCCGTTGGCTGGCTGATTCCGGCGGTGCTGCTGGTTTGCCTGGCGGGGCTGGTGGCGCTATTGGCCGCCTGGCGTCTGGCGGCGGGTTGGCTGGAACTGGGCGGCGAAGAATAGGCCGGCAATTCACCGCTTCGCGGGCCACTGGCCGGAATCCGCACCACGGGCGTGAGCTATGTTTGGATAGCGCCTCGGCAGGACGGGGGCGCCGTTTCACCCGCCGCCAGCCGATGTCCGCCCTGTTTGAAAAAGTCTCGACGCTCGCTGACGATCCCGACCTGCTGCGCCGGCGGCGGTACGGCGTGATCGAGATTGTGGACGAGCGACTGGTGCGGATCGTGCTGCGGCCCTGGCCGCGGTTGGTGTCACTGCCGGAGATTCACGGCTGGGGGCGTTGGCAACACGCCCACCGCCCCGGCAACCGTTGTCGGCTGTACTACAACCAGCCCTGGCGGCACGGCAATTTTTTGGCGCTCAAGTACGTTCAGTCGACCCGCGACGCCACGCTGCGAACGTTTCGGCTGTCGCTGTTGGTGCTCGATGAGATCGCCCGGCTCAAAGGGACTGACGCCATTGTGACCGAGGTGGCGAATCTGCGGATTTCGGCCCGGCTGCTCCAGCGTTGGGGCTGGGCGCCGCACCTAGAGTCGAGCGGACGGCGCCATTACATCAAGCGTTTCTACGGGCGATACCCGGCGGCCGAGCCTGGATTAGTCATGGCGGTGACAGCCGCCTTGCCAGTCAACGCACCCGCCCCCGAGATGGCGCTACAGTGACGGCAGCGGACAGATTTCGGGGCGCGTGAACGGCATCGGTCCTACTCCCGCAAGATGTCGCTCATGCCGGCCGCGAGCGGCGCGAACGCGATCAGCGGCAGCCAGGCCGCCAGCGCCGGGTTGATAAAATAGCTTGACCCCAGCCGTTGACAGACCAAGATCATCAGCACATACACCGCCACGAGCGCCATGCACTGCCCAACGGACACGAACATGTTGCGGGTTTCCCGAGTCAACACCAAAGGCAGGCCCAACAAGAGCAGCGTCACGTCCATCAGCGGCTGTAATAGCCGCATGTGAATCGCCACGCGGACGTCGGCTCGAAAGTCCAGGCTGGGGTTGCGCAGCCCCACGATGAGTTCCCGAGTTCCCGAGAATTGCCGCCAGGCGCGGCCGCCCGTGAGCTGTTCGAAATTCACATTGCTGACGACGAAGCACTCGTCGGGCTTGAGGCTAGGTTCGTCCCGGGGTGTGATGATCACCTTCCGCCCGTCCAACAGGCCGGCGGCCAACAAGTGAATGTTCTCTGGCTCGCTGACGCCGGTGAGCAGGTAGCCTGCCGGCAGATTTCCCGCGGCCGGTTTGTAGAAGGCGTCGGCGGCGACCAGTTGCTTGCCGAACGCCTCCAATTCCCCCGGCAATCCGAAGTTAGGTTGATGAATCCGCGAGTTGGCGGCATAGGTTTGCTTGCCGCGCATCAGGATGTCTGTCTCGTTGTCGTACTGGGGGGGCAGCGCTTTGGCGTTCTCGCCGAGCAGGTCCTTGGGGTCGCGGCTGAGCTGCGGCCGGATGGCAGGGATGACAAACTCGCGGCTGACGGCGGCGCCCAGCGCGATGCACAGCGCGCCGCCCAACACCGGACCGATGACGCGGCGTCCCGGTATTCCGGCGGCTAGGAGCGCCACCCATTCGTTGTGGCGGCGCAGCCAGACGACGGTGAACATGGCGGCGATGAGCGTGAGGATGCCGCTCGTGCGGTCGAAAAAGAAGATCGAGCGGTAGAAGTAGTACTCGCCCATGCAGCCGAGCAGGCTGCCGTGTTTTTCGCTGTAGCGCATGAACTCGTCGAGATTGGCGAAGGCGTCGAACACGATGTACAGCCCCGCCAGACTCAAGAAGCAAATCAAGAACACGCGGACGAATTCACGGAGCACGTAGCGGTCGATGATCGTGGGCCGCCAGTAGCTCGCCGCTGTGCGGCGCGGGGCGAGCGTGGCACGCGGCGACTCGATGCGGTCGGAAACGTACTCCGGTTGGATCGAGTTTCGTTGGCCGTCGTCGACCTCCGCGGCGCCATCCGCCCCGCTGGCCTCCCAAGCGTACGATTCCTCGCGAAAATCGTCGGGCGGCGGCAGCGGGCGAGCCTCCAACGTTGCTTCCACGTTGGCGCGGTCCTGACGTCTACGCCATTTGCGTCCTGGCATGGTGAATTCGCCTTCTGCTTGACCTATCGCGCTCAGCCGTCCAACACCTTCAGGGCCGCCCGAGCCAAGAGGCGGATGCCCTCTCGAATACGTGACGGCGGCTGCACCCCGAAACTCAATCGCATGCCGTTACGGCGCACGCCGATCCCTTCGCCGGGAAAGCAATACTCGCCCGGCACGTACAGCACGCCGTCGGCCAGGGCCGTTTCAAACAGTTGACTGGAAAGCCCGGTTTCCACGTGCGGCGGCAACTCCGCCCACATGTACAGGCCGCCCGTGGGACGGTTGAACCGTACGCCAGGCAAGGGAGCCAGGTGCTCCCCGGCGGCCTCGACCATGGCGGCCGCCTTGTCGCGATAGGTCGCTTGCAAGCGCTCGATATGCGGCCCGTCAAGGCCGTGCTGGAGCACCGCGTGAATAAGATACTGATTCAGATTGGCCGAACCGAAGTCCAGGTTGTTCTTTTGATCGCACAGCGGGCCATGTAGCTCGCGCGGCATGATCGCGTAACCGACGCGAATGCCCGGTCCGAACGACTTCGAAAACGTCTGCGTGTGAATGACCGTGTCTCCGGCCCGATCGTGAGACGAGACCGAG
>CAYWTU010000424.1:0-4534 GCA_964461275.1 uncultured Pirellulales bacterium
CGCCGGCGGCGGGATCGCGCTGTTCGACGCGGCCCACTTCGACTACTCGCAGCTCCACACGGCCCTGCTGTCCGACGCCCGCACCACCGATGACTTACTTTCGCTGGCTCACCTACCGGCAGGCGACTCGCTGCGGCTGCTCATCAATCGCACGTCCAATAGTCCCCACGGCGCCGGCAGCGCCGCGCCGTATCTGGACGCCGACGGCGACGCCAACAACACGACCGTCGCCATGACGCTGGCCAACGCCAAGGCCCTGGGGCTAAGGCCGCGACATGACGGCGCCAGCGACGGCACGATCTTGATCGACGAGTCGTATCGCACGCAGGGGAGCGTCTCAGCTCGCCTTGCTGGCCATGAAATTGGGCACATCCTAGGATTCATGAGCGGCGTTGATGCGTTGGATTACAACTCGACCGGAGTATTTCACCCGGACGATTATTTCACGTTTGCGAGCCCGCTGGACTTGGTCCGTCGCAGCGCTATCAGCTCGACCTACGGCAGCGACGTGATCGATTGGACCGCCGACCGAACCGACAAATATTTTTCGGTGGACGGTGGAACCACCAAGATCGCCAGCTTCTCGACCGGCGATACCTGGGGCAACGGCATTCAGAACAGCCATTGGCGGCTGGGTTCGGCCGGCATCATGGGTTACGGCAACGCCGGGATTACCGCGGCCGACGTGCGGGCCATGGACGTGATCGGATGGAACGCCGTCGTGCCCGAACCGTCGGCCTGGGCTTTAGCGGTTTCGGCGGCGGCCTGCGCCTCCTTCATAGCCCGACGGCGTCGCCGAGGCGCCGCCATGCCGTCGCATTAGGAGCCGGCTTGTGCGCATCGACCATGCCGATCTACGCCGATTTGTGGCGGCCATCTTTCGTCACGCTGGCTGTGCGCCGCCGGAAGACGCCTGCATTGCCGACCGGTTGGTGGAATCGAATCTGGTGGGACATGACTCGCATGGCGTGATCCGCGTGGGCGACTATGTCCGTTGGCTTAGGGCCGGCATGGTCCACGCCAACCAACAGGCACAGGTCGTATCCCGAGGCGCCAGCGTGGTCGTGCTGGACGGACGGCGCGGGTTTGGCCAAAGCATCGGCGAACAGGCGATGCAACGCGGCATTGAAATGGCCCAGATCACCGGACTGGCCTGCGTCGCCGTCCGCAACTGCGGGCACCTGGGGCGGATCGGCGATTGGCCCGAGCAGGCGGCGGCCGCCGGATTGGTTTCGCTGCACTTCGTCAACACCAGCGGGTTCGGGTTGCTGGTTGCTCCGTTTGGCGGCATCGATCGCCGTTTGTCGGCCAACCCCATCGCCGCCGGAGTTCCCCGCCGTCACGGTCCGCCGATCATCCTCGACATGTCCACCTGCGCCATTGCCGAAGGCAAGATCAAGGTCGCCAAGAATCGTGGCCAACACGTTCCGCCCGGCAGCATCATCGACTCGCAAGGACTGCCGACCAGCGACCCTGAGCGCTTTTACGCTGACCCGCCGGGGGCAATTTTGCCTGTGGGTGGCCACAAGGGGTTTGGTCTGAGCGTCATTACCGAAATCCTGGCCGGCGCGCTCACGGGCGGCGGGTGCAGCAACCCTGCCCACCATGAGTTTCTCTCCAATGGCCTGTGGTCGATGTTGATCGATCCAAGCGCCATGGGCGAGATAGACGCCTTTCACGACGAGGTCGAACAGTTCATCAACTTTGTCAAAAGCTCGCGCAAGAGCCCTGGTGTCGAGGAAATCCTGCTGCCTGGGGAAATCGAGCAGCAAACACGTCTGCGGCGACTGGCCCATGGGATCGACGTCGAAGACGCCACGTGGCGCGTACTGGTTGAAACAGCCAAGTCCGTGCACGTTCTCGACGATCTGACGCCGTAAGCGTCATCGTCGCTGTATGGTAAATGGCGCAGCTTGGGCCGGTTGCAGCGTTTTCGCGATCTTCTCGCGCGTGGCGACTGGCTCCCCCGTCACGACCCCAGCGCCGTCGCAACGCGTGCCCGTAGTTGCGCTTTTAGCACCGTTCGATTGCGGTGCATGAAAAAAACTCCCCTTTAGCCAAATCGCCTGGATGGTTACGCTTAGCCGCCGCCGTGGCTGGCTACGCCCCGCCGCGGCGAGATCAGCGCCCATTTCGTTTTCAGCCGTCACAGACATGAGCCAGGGAGGGCCCACGTCGATGAATTCGTCGAGCAGCACCCCGCCGACTGCCGAGCGTCACGGTCTGACCGTGGCCATCCTTTCTCACGACGATCAAGCCTTGTTGCCCGCCACGCTCGACAGCGTCCGTGGATTGGCGGACGAAGTGCTGGTCATCGAATGCGGTTCGGCCGGTCACACGGCCGGAGCCATCGCCCGCTACGGCGCCCGGATCGTTCCCTGGCAATGGTCGGACGACCTGTCGGCGGTGCGCAATACGGCGCTGGACCGTGCCCGCGGCAGTTGGCTGTTGTGGCTGGAACCGGGAGAGCAACTCACGGCGCCGTCGGCGAGCGAGATTCGTCAATTCATTGCGGAACAACCACCGCCCCGGCGGGCGTTTCTGATCAGCGTCGAGGTGCCTGCCGTCGCGCCACAGGCGCTCAGCGAAGAAGTCGCCGAAGTTCGGCTGATGCCCCTTCTCTCGGGCGTTCGTTACCAGGGACGCATCTGCGAGCAGGCCCGCGAGCCGCTGGCCGCAGCGGGAGTTGAGGTGGAGCTTAGTCCTTGGCGGCTGCTCCGCCCGTCACTGGAAGGCAACGACCAGACCAAACGGGCGCGGGCGTTGCGCGACCTCAAACTCTTGGACCTGGAGTTGCAAGACCGCCCGGACGGTCCACGAGCGCTGACGGCGCTGGGAGAAATTCAATGTGCCTACGGGCAGCTCGACGCCGCTCGGCAGCGATTTCAACAAGCCATCGCCCGGAGCGCTCCGGGCAGCACCGAAATGTTGGCGGCATACTATGGTCTATTGACCACGTTTGACGCTCGGCCGCAGTCGCAGCAACAGCAATTGGCGGCGTGCCTGGCGGCGCTGGAAGTCTATCCGTTCGACGCTCAATTGCTGTGCGCCATGGGAGGCTACCTATGGGCGCTGGGACAGCATGAAACCGCGTGTCGGTCGTATCAGACCGCGCTCGACTTTGGGCAATTGGATCCGGAAACTTGGCACGTACACGATCCGTCGGAGTTGGCCGCCTCGTGCTTGGTGTTGTGCCTGATGAACATGGGGCAAGACGACGCCGCCCGCGCCGTGGCCGACGAAACGCTCGCCCGGCTTCCCGAGGCGCACCGGCTGCGTCGGCATCTGATTCACCTACACGTCAAGCATAGCCGCAGCGCCGAGGCGCTGGCCGAGGTCGATCGCCTGCCCAAAACCACGCCTTGCCGAGAGGGACTGCGCAGCGCGGTGCGTGGGGCCTGCCAGGCGGCGCGCGAAAATTGGATCCCGGCGCTGGCCTATTTGGAAACGGCCCACGCGGCCGGCTGCCGCGATCCGCTCGGCCTACGCTGGTACGCTGTCACGCTGTTGGCCAGCGGCAACAAGCCGCAGGCCGAAGCGATCCTGGCGGAATGGAAGGCTGCCGAGCCGCACAATGGCGAGGTGGACCTATACATCCAGGCGGCCAAGGCAGGACAGAAACTTCCGCAGCGGACCCTCTTGTTTCCCTCCGTGCCGGTCGCTCCGGTCCGCGCGACGGCGCCGCTGGGCGGCGCCAAGGACGACGAATTGTGGGCGGTCCTGCCGGGCAGCAAGGCATCGCCGCCGCTCGCCGATCAGACGAGCGACGACGGCGACGTGCGCAAGCTGAGGATCGACTCGGCGCGGGCGCCCTGGGACGCCAGCCTGCACATCAAACTGGGCGACGCCTATCGCCAAGTTGGCGACGATCAGGCGGCTGAGGCCGTCTGGCGCGAATTCCTGCGTCGCTATCCCGACTCGCCGCAAGTGATTCAGGCCTTGGCCGAGTTGCTGGTTAAGTCGAACCAGGCGGCCGAGGCGGTGGAGCTGGCCGGCCGGATTCGGCAGCCCAGTCCGGCGCAGCGGCCGTTCCTAGAATTCATGCAAGGCGTAGCGGCCGACGAACAGTTGCAACACGACCGCGCCTGCGAATGGTTCACCGCCGCCCGTCGGGGCGGCTACCAACATCCGGCGCTGCTCGAACGCTGGGCCGTTACCCTGACGCGGCTGGGACGCTTCGACGAAGCGCAGCAAATCCTCGGGCAGCGAATGGCGCTGCGCGGTCCGACGACGTCGCGACTTGCCTCGCGGTCGTCCGACACGGCGATCTCGCCGTAAGCGCGGTTCGCCCAAAATGGCCGGCCAACAACACACGGCATCGTTCGTCCAGGTATAATGACGACGTTTTCGTCGTCATTCCCAGGCGCCGTTGAGGCTCCACATGTCGCTGGCCGTCTGTTGTCGGAACTTGCGCAAGGTCTTCCCCGCCCGGCCGCCGGTGACGGCCGTCGACGGGCTTGATCTGGAGATTCGGCCCGGCGAGTGTTTTGGGCTGCTGGGTCCGAACGGCGCCGGCAAGACCACGCTGATCGGC
>CAYWTU010000425.1:0-1777 GCA_964461275.1 uncultured Pirellulales bacterium
TTACCAAATCTAAGCCCATTATCCATACTACGCCGACAGCCAATTCAAGCCGATCACCATGGACGACGGCGAGCAGTTCCTGCTCAAGCCGATGAACTGTCCGCACCACATCATGATCTACAAGTCCAAGCCGCGGAGTTATCGCGACCTGCCGATTCGGTTCGCCGAATTTGGCACGGTCTATCGCTTCGAGCAATCGGGCGAACTCAACGGCATGACCCGCGTGCGGGGTTTCACGCAAGACGACGCGCACCTGTTTTGCACGGAAGATCAGGTGGCCGACGAATTCCGCGGCTGCATTGCCATGACGCAGTACGTGCTCCAGACGCTGGGCATGCACAACTATCGCGTGCGGCTGGGCTTTCGCGACCCCAAAAGCGACAAGTACGTGGGCAGCATGGAAAGCTGGAATAAGGCCGAAGCAGCATTGGAAGAGGTCTGCCGGGGGCTGAACCTGCCAGACATGAGCGTGGAACGCGGCGAGGCGGCGTTTTATGGCCCCAAGGCCGATTTTGTGGTGACCGATTGCATCGGTCGCGAGTGGCAGTTGGGGACTGTACAACTCGACTACATCTTGCCTAGCGAGCAGCGGTTTGCCTTGGAATACATTGGGGCCGACAACACGCCGCACAGGCCGGTGATGATCCATCGGGCGCCGCTCGGCTCGTTTGAACGATTCGTGGGCGTGCTGATCGAGCACTTCGCCGGCGCGTTCCCGCTGTGGCTGGCCCCGGAGCAGGTTCGCGTTCTAGTCGTGAGCGAAAAATTTGAAGACTACGCCCGGCGGGTCGAGGCCGAACTCAAGGCGGCCGGATTGCGGGTAACGGGCGACTACCGGCCCGAGAAAATCGGGGCCAAAATTCGCGACGCGCAATTAAAGCTGACCCCGTATATGTTTGTGGTGGGGGGGCGCGAAATGGAGCAGGGCGGGGTGGCGATACGCGATCGAATCGACGGCGACCTGGGTTTCCTGGCGTTGCCGGAGGCCATCGCCAAGCTCAAAGCGGAAATTGCCGCCCGCACGGTCCGGCAAGTGGCGGCCCCGGCGGCGGCGGCCAAGGCCCCAGCCGAGGCGAATCAATACTAGTAGGTAAGCCTGCACCGCCGGCTGTTGGCCCCAGGCGAAAGTGGAGTATATTGACGTAGTGACCGGTTGGGTGTTTCCCGCCGGCGCAGTCCGACGGTCGCGCCGCCATCCACAGAAACGCGGCGAGGCCCACGCGGCAATCGTGACGGGGATTC
The DNA here is from genome assembly GCA_964461275.1 of uncultured Pirellulales bacterium. Taxonomy (GTDB): domain Bacteria; phylum Planctomycetota; class Planctomycetia; order Pirellulales; family CAYNRE01; genus CAYWTU01. Next base: position 1,243 of record CAYWTU010000425.1, read on the forward strand.
GATTGTCGCCGCTCAGATTCCCCGGCAACCAAATGGAGGACCATAACGATCGAACGCTCGCAACGTGTGAATGAGCAAATCCGAATTTCTCCGGTTCGAGTCATCTCGGCCGAAGGAGAACAGTTAGGAATCATGTCCACCGACGAAGCGCTTGCCGCGGCACGCGCTTCCGAATTGGACTTGGTCGAAGTGGCGCCGAACGAGCGCCCACCCGTCTGCCGGATCATGGACTTCGGCAAATTCAAGTACCAACAAAAGAAGCGGCTGCACAAAGGCCAAGTGCATCACGCCAAGATCAAGGAAATCCGGGTTCGTCCCAAAACCGACGAGCACGATATTGAAGTCAAGGTCAACCGTGCCAAAGACTTCTTGCAGCATCGCAACAAGGTGATCGTGTCGGTGGTCTTCCGCGGCCGCGAATTGGCGCACATCGAGGAAGGTCAGCGCGTCATTCGGCAAGTGCTGGAACAGCTCGAACCGTTCGGCAAAGTCGAAGCGCCGGCCATGCAGCAAGGCAAGCGGATCGTAGCTACGC
>CAYWTU010000425.1:1787-4528 GCA_964461275.1 uncultured Pirellulales bacterium
GCTGGCTCCCAAGTAAAAGTGCCGGCGATGGCCGGGCGGTGGCTGGCTCCCAGTTCGGCCCGTCGCCGGTTACATGGCCGGGGGCGGATCGATCTGGTAGACCTGACCGGCCAAATTGACGTACACCGGCTCGTCCCAAGCCAGGTACTGGGCCAGTTCGGGACCGTTCCGCGAAGCCAGGGCGAAATACTCGTCGCTGAACTGCACCACGCGGACCGCCTGCTTCTGATCCGCATCGGTAACCGTTGAATCGATCCAGGCCTGTCCGCGACGGTAGAACGTCTTGTTGCCGACTTGTTGCACGTTCCGGACCGCCACAATGCGGTCATCTTCGTCGCGATAAATAACCTGGGCGCCGGCCACCGCGGCCGCCGCGTCAGCACTGCTCTGGGCGGCCTGGGCGCCGGGGAGCGCAAAACCAAACTGTCCACCGGCGGACCGCAATTGATTCTTGGCGTAACGTTGCGATAGGCCGCTGCGCCCCGCGGTGTGCCCAAGGGCTTGCGCGCCTTCGCGGGCGCTGCCTAGGTTGGACGCCACGTCCAGACGGCCGTTCTCGTCAGCCAAGAAACTGGTGTAGGGAGTTAGGATGCCGTGTCGCGTGGCCAATTCGACCAACTCCTTGATCAGCTCGTCGTTTTGTCCCTTGAGGTCTAGGTCGTCAATAATCTCGCCCACTCGACGCATGGCCCACAGCTTTTCGATGAACCCGTATTTTGCGTCGCCGCTCGCGCCGGCCAGTTCCCCGGCGAACTCGAATGTCGGCTCCGCTTCACCTTGCCGGCCGCGTAGCGTGAGCTTCACCTGCCCCGGCTTCTTGTACCGCCCCACCAGCGCCAGTTGATCGCCGGCAAACAGGTCGCCCAGTTGCCGCGGGTAGTGCCGATTGACTGCCGCGCCCTCTTCGGGCGGCGCGCCGTCGCGGACCACTTTCAGGTCCAACTCGGTCAGCACCGGGGACTCGATCCGTTGGTACAGGCGGCTGACGTGGGCCTCGATGTCTTCGTCGGGCCGTACGTAACCACTGTGGCCAAAGTTCTCGCGCACCAGACGGTCGAGCAGCCGGCTGTTGACGTCATAGCCGACGCCAAACGATAGGATTCGCGCCCGAACCTTGTTCGCTTCCTTGGCTTTGGCCACGATCTGCGCTTCGTTGCGCTCACCCTCGGTGGGCAGGCCGTCGGTGAGGAACACAACGTAGCTGGGTCGGGCGGGGTCGGAAAGTTGCTTGAGGGCCGCCTGCAAAGCTCCGTCAATGTTCGTGCTTCCGCCGGCATAGATTCCCTCGATCCAGCCCAAAGCTGCCTGCCGGGTCGCGGCGTCGAAGCGCTGCAGCTCGGGCTTGAAGCTTTCGACCACGCTGTCGTAGGCCACTAAGTTGAACAGGTCGCCATCGTGGAGATTGTTGATTACTAGCCGCAGCGATGCCTTCGCCTGTTCGATCTTCTTTCCGCTCATGCTGCCCGAGCGATCGAGGACCAAGAGCACGGTCTTGCCCGGCCGCGGGGCGTCGCTGGGCTTGATCTCCGGGCTGGCCAAAAGCAGAAAGTAGCCGTCATCGGATTCGTTGGGGCGGTAGCTGAGCAGCGTCGCTCCGAGGGCGCCGGCGCCGACGTCGAACAGCAAGCGAAAGTCCTCGCGGGGAATCTGCTTGGCCGCGGTGTAGGCGACCGTCGCGTGGTGGTCGTCGGTCCGCTTGACCTCAACGGAGTGCGTCGGGCTGTACACCGCCTTGAGCGGATGACTGCTCTCGATGGCCAACTGAATATGTACGTTGTCGATCGGCTCCGAGGTGTACTTGGCAGTGCTCAACGGGAACAGAAAATCGGTCACGCCCACGTCTTTGCGGCAAACCTGTGTATACCGCAGCGAAACTTTGCGCTCCGCGCCGGGAGGAACGGGAAACACGCTGGTTTTGAACAGCCCCGTACCCATCCATTCCAACAGCGCCGGGTCGCGGTTCTTGCGGACTATGTCTTCGTACAGCTTGCGAGCCTCGGCGGCCGAGAGCAGTTGGGCCGGAAATTCCTTGCCGTCGACCATCAGCGTCAGCCGATCGATGGCGCCGTCATAGGGCAACGGAAATAGAAACGAGACCTCCAGCGGCCGGCTGCCGGTGTTTAGAAATGTCTGCGATACCTCGACCTGGGCCACTTGGTCTTGCAGTCGGGCCTGGACCGAGAGTTCCTTGATGCGGTAGCCGTGCTCCTGATGAAGCTGCGGCACGGGCGGCCAGATGGGGCGCGGAAGTCGAACGTGGATGGCCGGATCTTCCGCCACCAGCACGCCTTGGGCCAGCGACGCACCCGGCGCGAGTGCCGACAGGAACAAGGCAACGGTTAGCCAACCAAGGATCGAGGAGCGCATGGCGTATGTCTTTCTATTCAAGGCCTACTCGCGCGTCGGCGCAGGACGGCGGTCACCGACCCGACTTTTTTGACGACGGCCGGCCGCGAAAAGTTCCACGGCCGAATCTTCGGTTTTGCGTTGCCTGCCTGGGCAGTTACCATGGTCTTTCGGGCGTCGGGAACCGGCGGTCGTTTCCTCCCCCCGGGCACCTTTTTCTGGAGCTATCACCTTGACTGGCAAACTCTTACGGTCGGTTTTCGCAGCTTTGTTATTGGCGCTTTGCATGGGCGGCGCCGTCGTGCAGGCCGAGACGTGGGCCGACAAACTGGGCTATCCGGCGGGTAAGCGCGTGCTGATCCTACACGCCGACGACATCGGCATGTGTTACGAGG
>CAYWTU010000426.1:0-4526 GCA_964461275.1 uncultured Pirellulales bacterium
CTGAGCGATCCGGCCGACATCGAAGCCCGCGGGGCGATGCAACTGGGCGCGTCGCTGGCGGGGCTGGCGATCGAGAATTCGATGCTGGGGGCGGCGCACGCTCTGGCCAATCCGCTGACGGCCAAGCATGGTGTGGTGCATGGCGAAGCGGTGGGACTGTTGTTGCCGCACGTCGTGCGGGTCAATCCCCAGCTGTGCGAAACGCAGTATGCGGCGCTGCTGGAGTCGGCCAGCCAGGCGCCGGGAATGCCCCGCAGCGGCGGCTCGGCGGCGGTGGCCGATTATCTCGCCGGCCTGACACAGCAAGCGGGCCTGCCCACGAGATTGTCGGAAGTTCGCGTCCTGCGCGAGGCGCTGCCCGACTTAGCTGCCGAGGCACAAAAACAATGGACCGCCGGGTTCAACCCGCGGCCAACGACCACCGAGCTATTGCTGGCGATTTATGAGGCGGCGTATTGAAATGGAGCTGGCATCATGCTGCGTTGACCGTCGCCGTGGACCCCCGGTCATTGACCGGGGGCTAAGGGGGGTTTGTCAAGGCGAACCCCCGGTGATTGACCGGAGGTCAACTCCCGGTTGCGTTAGGCAAATTGCATATTGGGGGCTGTTCATTTTGGCGTTGGGGTGCGGCCAAGCACCATCGTCGCGCGAGTCCGCGAACCAGTCGGCTGTTTCAGCGACAAGCGTTATCGAGCCCGTCGCACCACCGGTGGAAGCCACGCCCGGCGGCGGCGACGTGAAACTTCCCACGGGGGGCGCGGCGGCTGACTCTTGGCCGCTGTTTCGGGGCGACGCACTGGGGACCGGTATCTCGCAGTCCACGTTGCCCGAGCAGCCGGCGCTGGTTTGGAAATTTCAGGCCAACGCCCAGGCGGGAGGATTCGAGGCGACCTGCGCGATCGACCTGGGGACGGTCTTCGCCCCTTCGCTGGACGGGAATCTTTACGCGCTGGACGCGGCGACCGGCGAAGAGAAATGGAAATTTTTCAGCGAGTTGGGCTTTGTCGCCGCGCCGGCGGTTCGCGACGGGCTGGTCTACATCGGCGACGTCAACGGCCGGTTCTTTGCCCTGGACGCGACCACCGGCGAGGGCCGATGGGGATTTGAGGCGAAGGCCGAAATCGACGCTTGCGCCAATTTCCATGGCGACAACGTGTTGGTCGGCTCGCAGGACGCGACGTTGTATTGCCGTCACGCCAAGACCGGCGAACCGGTTTGGCAATACTCGATCGAAGATCAGGTCCGCTGCATGCCAACGATCATCGGCGACCGCGCGTTCTTGGCCGGTTGCGACAGCAAGCTGCACGTCATCGATTTGAGCAACGGTGAGCCGGTCGGCACGGTCGAGATCGACGCGCCCACGGGCTGCACACCTGCGTTGGACGGCGACCGCGTTTACTTCGGCACCGAAGGAGAAACGTTTTTTGCGATCGATTGGCGGCAAGAAAAAGTCTTGTGGCGATACAAGAACCCGGACCGCAGTTTTCCCTACCGTAGTTCGGCGGTCGTATTGCCCGACCGGTTGCTGGTGGGGGGGCGCGACAAGCTGATGCGGGCGCTGGCGGTGGACGACGGCCGCGAATTGTGGCGCTTTGCCGCGAAGGGTCGCATCGACGGGTCGGCCGTAGTGGTGGGGCGACGGGCGTTTTTTGGCGCCGCGGACGGGAGGCTGTACGCGGTGGATATAGCCACCGGCGAGGCGGTATGGGAATATGAAGCGGGAGGCGGGTTCGCCTCTTCGCCGGCGGTTGCCGCGGGCAGGCTTGTGATTGGCAACGACGACGGGGCGCTGCTCTGCTTCGGTCAGGCCGAGGGCAAGTAATCTTTACACCGACCGTGCCGACCATGTCCACCGAAACCGTCCGCACTGAAGTCGGCAGCTACTTTATTTCGAACTATCCGCCGTACTCGCAATGGACACCCGAGGGGCTGGCCGACGTTCGGCAGGCGCTCGGATCGCCTCCACTGTCGGCGCCGGGAGGCGACTCTCCGGCGCCTTTGGGCCTGTACGTGCACATTCCGTTTTGCCGCAAGCGCTGCAAGTTTTGCTACTTCCGCGTTTATACCGACAAGTCGGCGCAGGATGTGGAACAGTACGTGGCTGCCTTGTCGCGCGAGATCGAACTGGTCAGCAAGCTGCCGATCTTGGGGGGCCGGCCGTTTCGGTTCGTGTATTTCGGCGGCGGCACCCCTTCGTTCTTGAGCGCCAAGCAGCTCACTTCGCTGGTCGACCGACTGCGGGCCAACATCCGCTGGGACCACGCCGAAGAAGTGACCTTTGAGTGTGAGCCGGGCACGCTGAGCGAGTCCAAGTTGCAGACGCTCAAGGAGCTGGGAGTCACCCGGATCAGCTTGGGCGTTGAGAACTACAACGACGCGATCCTGGAGGAGAACGGTCGGGCGCACCTTTCGGCCGAGATCGAGCGGGCTTGGGGATGGATTCGTAGCGTAGGTTTCTCCAACACAAACATCGACCTGATCGCCGGTATGGCGGGCGAAACCTGGGACGCCTGGCGACAGACGGTGGCCAAAACCATCGCCGCCGACCCGGACCGCGTGACCATCTATCAAATGGAATTGCCGTTCAACACGGTATACTCGCGCGAGCTGTTGACGGCGGGTGGCGAGTCTCCCGTAGCCAACTGGGAGACCAAGCGAGCTTGGGTCGGCTACGCTTTTGACGAGATGCTGGCGGCCGGCTATTCGATCTCCAGCGCCTACACGCTGGTCAAGGATCCGGCCAAGGTGAATTTCAGCTATCGCGACAACCTGTGGCACGGGGCCGACCTATTGGCCACTGGCGTGGCCAGCTTCGGACACGCCAGCGGCGTGCATTACCAAAACCATGCGGATTGGTTGGATTACGTGGGGAGCCTGGAACGGGGCGAGCTTCCCTTGGCCCGCGGGCTGCGCTGCACGCCGCGTCAGCAATTGATTCGCGAGTTGATCTTGCAACTCAAGACCGGTCGGTTGGAGCGCGGCTACTTTGTAGGCAAATACGGTGTGGACATCTACGCCCAGTGGCGCGATGTGTGGGACGATTACGTTCGGCAAGGTTATGCGACGGTGGACGCCGAGCGCTGTGAATTGACTCGGGCGGGCCTGCTCAGGGCCGACGGCCTGTTGCCGGCCTTCTTCGAACCGGAACATCGCGGCGTGCGTTACACGTAGTTGAGCGCAGCGAGGGCTTCCAGTTCATGCCGGCGCCCTGGCGCGTGCGGCCAGGCGGCGCCATCGTTCGGTCACGTCGTCCCACAGCGAATACGCCACCGGCGTTAAGAGCAGCGTCAACAGCAGCGACAACGCCTGACCGCCCAGTATCACCTTGGCCATGCTGGCGCGAGCGGCGGCGCCGGGGCCCTGTCCCAGGGCGATAGGAACCATGGCGGCGATGAGCATCATGGTGGTCATCAAGATCGGCCGCAGCCGGGTGGCATTGGCCTGTAGAATCGCCTGGTCGCGTGCCAACCCCTGGGACCGCAGGACATTGGTGTAGTCGATCTGCAGGATGCCATTTTTCTTGACAATACCGAACAACATGAACAGCCCGAACACGGCGTAGATGTCCATCGTCGTGCGAAGCACCAGCAGCGACCCCAAGGCGAACGGCAGCGTCAACGGCAGCGCCAGCAGAATGGTGATGGGATGCACGAAGCTTTCAAACTGCGCCGCCAACACCATGTACATGAAGACAAAGCTGAGGAAGAAGGCGAGCAAGAAATTTGAGTTGGATTCGCGGAGCATCTTGGCCCGGCCGATGAATTCGTAGGAATACGCCGCCGGCAACTGCAGGGTTTCGATGTAGGCGCCGAGCTTGTTGGCCGCGTCGCCCAGGGCGAGGCCATCCAGGTTGGCCATCACCACCACCTGTCTTTGACGGTTGAAGCGATCGATGGTCCCTGGCCCTTGCGATGGTTCGAGTTCTGCGATATTGGAGAGGGGCGTCAGGCCGACTTTGGGCGAAGGGATGGTCAAGGCGGCGATCGTGTCCGGATTATCTCGGTTGGCCAGGTCGGCCCTCAGCCAGACGTCGTACTGTTCGTCGGCCTCCTTGTATTTTCCCACGATTTCACCTCCCACCAGTGCGTTGAGCGTGGCGGCGACCGTCTGGATCGGCACGCCCAGGTCGCTGGCTTTCTCGCGGGCCACTCGGACGCGCAGTTCGGGCTTGCGCAGCGCGAGGCTGGTGTCGATGTCTACGTAGCGCCCTTGGCTGCGCATCCAGGCGGTGATGTCGGCGGCGTACGCTTGCAGTTGCTCCAGGTCGGGGCCGCACAGATTCAGGTCGATGTCGACCATGCGAAACCCGGTCGATTGAAACGCCATCACGGGCTGCACGGCCGCCCGCAGATCCGGATACTCGGCAAGCAGAGCGCGGGCGTCGCGCATGACGTCGAACTGCGAGTAGTCGCGCTGGGCGAGGTCGACCATGCGCAGATATATTTCGCCGGTGGCGACATCCCCTTGTCGCTTGGCCACGCGGCCGGAGGTGTTCGTGGTGCCGTTGTCGGGGAGCGGCGAGCGGC
>CAYWTU010000427.1:0-4519 GCA_964461275.1 uncultured Pirellulales bacterium
GGTTGTATCGGTTGAAGCGATTATTCCGATGTAGTCCAGAGAAGGACCAACGTGCCTGGGCCGGGAATCCGGCGCTGCACACGTAGCGGTTGACCTCGGGCCATCGGATTTCGTCCGTTGGCGGGGCTCACCGAGTGGTTCTGTTCGCGTGTTGCATTTTCACGCATCGCAAATCGTATCTGAAACATTACTCGTCCGAGGCTCCCATGCGATTCACGTCTCTTGTTCGCGTCGCACTATTCACTGGAACCTTATCGCTGCTTGCCGTTGCGCAGGCCGCCACGATCACGGTTTCAAATACCCTCGACTCTGGGGCGGGATCGCTCCGCGATGCGATTTCTACGGCGGGAGTCGGCGATACGATCGCCTTTTCCATTCCCGCAAACTCCACAATCACGCTGACGAGCGGTCCCCTTCCGATCATCAGCCAGAACTTGACCATCGACGGTGCCGGATCGTCCGGACTGAAAATCGACGGCAACGGCGCCAATCGCGTGTTCTTCGTCGATTCCGGAAACGTCACGATTCAAAATCTAACGATTCAAAACGCCAATGCGACCGGCGGCGCGGGTGGAAATAGCGCGGGCGGCGGCTTGGGCGCGGGGGCCGCGATCTTCGTCAACTCCGGGGCCAACGTCACCGTCGACACGGTCAACTTCACCAACAACCAAGCGGTCGGCGGTGCTGGTGGTAATGGCGCCAATGTCTCCGGCGGCGGCGGCGGTGGCGGATTCACGGGAAGCGGAGCTTCTTCGACGGCAAACGCCGGCGCCGGTGGCGGTGGATATCTCGGCAACGGGGCGACCGCCGCGTTCGCCGGCGGCGGTGGCGGCGGCGTCAGCGCGAACGGCGCAGCAAGCGTGGGTTTGGGTGGCGGTGGTGCCGGCGGAACAACCGCGGGCACGGCTGGCGGCGCGGCGCACGGCGGTGCCGGTGGAACGAACGGCGGCGGCGGCGGCGGCAGCGGCGGCGACACGCTGGGCACGGCGGGCATCGGCGGCGCGGGGGCATCCGCCGGAACGGCCACTACCGGCGGCAGCGGCGGATCGGGAGTTGCCAACGGCGGCGGCGGCGGCGGTGGAAGCGCTTTCACGGCCGGAGCCGGGAATGTCACCGGGGGAGCGGGTGGAACAGCCGGGGTCTTTGGCGGCGGCGGCGGCGGCGGTCATGCGTCGTCGGCCGGGGGCGGCACGGGCACAGGTGGAAACGGCGGCGCGGGAAATGACTTCGGCGGCGGCGGCGGCGCCGGCGCCGGACTGGGCGCGGCGACCAGCACGGGCGGAACCGGCGGCGCGGGGGGATTCGGCGGAGGCGGCGGAGCCGGCGCGCAAGGATCAACGACCAATGGAACCGGCGGCGCAGCGGGCTTCGGCGGTGGGACTGGGAGCGTCGCAAACGGTGCCAATTCCGGCGGCGGTCAAGGGGGCAGCGCGTTCGGCGGAGCGATCTTCGTTCGCGCTGGGGGAAGTCTCACCATCGCGAACTCGTCGGCTAGCACAAGCACCGCCACCACGGGAAGCGCGCTGACCGCGGGGGCCGCGGGTACCGCGATCGGAACTGGAACGAGCCTGGGCGCCGGTTCGGCGACCTTGAACACCAATGGCTCCGATCTTTACACTCAAGCCGGTGTCACGACCACGATTAGCGTCACGAACGCTGGGGTCGTCGTCAGCGATAGCGGGACAATCGCCGGGGATGGCAATCTGCAAAAATCAGGCGCTGGAACGTTCCAACTTACAAACACCGGCGTCGTCAATGTCGGTGGTGGAACCAATGTCTCGGCGGGGACTTTGCAGAACAACGGTACATTTTTGACGGCCCTGAACATTCAGTCGGGCGCGACGCTGACCGGTACCGGAACTTCGGCGGCCACGACCGTCAGCGGTACGATTTCGCCCGCCGGGCCGGGTGCCATCGGCACGCTTAGCACGGGCACATACAACCAGTCGCTCGGCTCGACGTATCAAGTGGATATTACGGGCAATCCGACCAATACGAGCGACTTAATCGCCGTGACGGGAGCCGCGACCATTAGTGGCGGGACCGTCGCCGTTACCGGTGCCGCAGGCGCCTATACGGTCAACACGGTTTATCCGATCTTGACCGCGACGGGCGGCGTGACCGGAACCTACGACAATCTCACCACGGCGGGAATCACAAACTATTTTGGAAAGCTCGTCTATCAACCGAACGAGGTCGACTTTCTGTACGTCAGCAATTTGGCGGGAATCGCGGGCAACACGCCCAACGAAAACGCCGTGGCCACGACGCTCGACAACATCGTAAATAACGGCGGCATGATCCCGGTCGGCGACCTGGGCGTTGTCCTGAATCAGATTTACGCTCTGCCGCCGAATCTCGTGCAGAACGCCCTGGATCAGATCAGCGGCGCCGGCTTCGGCAGCTTGGAATCGATGCGGTTGCAGCAGCAGGAAGCGTTCCGGCACACGGTCATCGATCGAATTCGTCCGTTGAACGCCGTCGAATGCGGAAGCAACACGGCGCAATACATGCCCGTCAAGCGAAAAAACGCCAACGACGTTCCGATTTGCCTGGTGAACGACTGGGGCGAGCAGTGCAATTGCAGCGACTGCTGTCCTCCCTCCATGTGCTGGGTCGATGGGATCGGCGGACACGGAAAGGCCGCTACCGACGGCAACGCCAGCGGGTTCAAGTACAGCGTGGGCGGCACGGCCTTTGGACACGATTGTCCGCTGGATGAATATCTGATGGTTGGGTACGCTTTGGGGTACGCCAACACGCAAATGAGTCTGTCCAGCGTCTCACAGAACATCACCGTGGATGGATACAGCGCCGCCGCCTATGTGCGGCATGTGTTTGATTGCTTCTACACGTTGGGGAGCTTCGGCTTTACTCGAGATCAGATCGAGTCCCAACGCCACCTCGTGTTCGGGACCATTGACCGAACGGCACGGGCCACCTTCGCCGGCTATGAATATTCTGCCTACGTGGAAGAGGGGATGCTGTTGTGTTGCGGCCACGGATGGAAACTTCAGCCCTATGTCGCCGCTCAATACATCAATCTGCAACGGGATCAATTCACGGAAACCGGCGCCGACAGCTTGAACCTGGACATCCTCAAGTCGCACACCGATTCGTTGCGGGGAATTTGGGGCGTGCGGCTGGAGAGCAAATTCTGTTTGCTCGAACATACGTTTGTTCCAATGTTGCACGCCAGCTACGCCAGAGAATTCCTCCGAGAGGGGCGGTTCGTTTCGGCCAGCCTTAGCGGCACGCCGAACTCGAGCTTTATCGTCGCGGGCGACGCTCTCGGTCGCGATTTTGGAACGTTCGGCGGCGGTCTGAGCTGGGTCTGCAACGAGCATTGCCAGGTCGTCTCGGCCTACGATTATACGGTGAGCGATCGCAGCAGCTTGCACTCCGCAAACGCCGGAATCCAGTTCACGTGGTAATTCACCACGAACTGAAAAGCGGAATAAGACATCCCATAAGGCGGCTTGGCTCGTTGAGCTAGGCCGCCTTTTTCTCGCCGGAAGATTGATTCTCCTGGTGGGCTGCTTGTTGGGCCGCTTCCCATTTGGCTTGTCGTGCTTCGGCTTCGGCGATTCGGCGGGCCGTGCTCTTGCGGGAGAGTCGCGCGATCCCATCCAATAACCACGGCGCGATCCGCTTCGTGTAATACAACGCATACGCCATCGGCGAGACGAGGACCAGCGCCTTGTTCTTGTAAATCGCGCGGACGCCCTTGCGGGCGATCTTTTCCGGCGTCGTGCAAAGCCATCGCGGCGGATTGGGGACCTTTTGGTCTGCTCGGCCGCTGGCGGCGTTCTTGTATAGATTGGTCTGAACCGGTCCGGGGCAAAGTGCCGTGGCCCCCATATCGCGTCGGGCGTATTCGGCGCGGAGCGCTTCCGTCATGCCGATCAAGCCGTACTTGCTGACATGATACGCGGCAAATCGTCCGCTCGCGACCAGGCCGGAAATACTGCACACGTTGAGGATGTGCGCCTCCGCACGATGCAGAAGCGTCGGAAGAAATTCCTGGATCAATTGCAGCGGCGCGAGCAAGTTGATCGACATGACCCAATCCCATTGCTGGGCCGTCATGTTTTCGGTTGGCCCGTAATAGGCCACGCCCGCATTGTTCACCAGGATGTCAATCCATCCCCAGCGTTCGATGAGCTTTTGCACGCCGGCCGAGATGTCGTGTTTTTTGGAGACATCGCAACGGTAGGCAATGGCGACCACGCCCAGGGCCTCGCATTCTTTCACCGTCGCGGACATCCCCTGCTCGTCGATGTCCCACAGATAGACGTTGCAACCTTCACGGGCCAGTTCCAGGGCGATCGCCTTGCCGATTCCGGACGCGGCGCCGGTCACGAGCGCCTTTTTGTTCTTGATGATTCGCACAACGACCTCCGTCGTAAATTATTCGTTGGTGGTTTCTTCGATTAGGCCGCCTTGGCCTTGGAATCGTGGGCTTGTTTTTCCTTCGTCCGATGTTTCACGATCCCGGCGGAAATCGCGGACGCCAGCG
>CAYWTU010000428.1:0-4515 GCA_964461275.1 uncultured Pirellulales bacterium
CGGCAGCGGACGTGCGGACGCCGAAAAACTAGCGATCACCGGCTTCTGCTGGGGCGGTCGGATCGTGTGGCTGTATGCGGCGCACAATCCCCGGCTTAAGGCGGGCGTGGCCTGGTACGGCCGACTCGTGGGACAGGCCGACGAGTTGCATCCGCAGCATCCGGTCGACGTGGCCGCCAAACTGCACGCGCCGGTGCTGGGGCTGTACGGCGGCGCGGACGAGGGCATTCCACAGTCGACCGTCGACCAAATGCGCACCGCCCTGACGGGCGCCGGTAAGAAATCAGAGATTTTTGTCTTTCCTGACGCGCCGCACGGCTTCCATGCCGACTATCGGCCGACCTACCGCCAGGCGCCGGCCGAGGAGGGCTGGGCGAAGCTCTTGGCGTGGTTCAAGCAGCACGGCGCGGCGTGAAACGCGGCGCAAGGCGTCGCGGACCAGATTGGCCACGGCACTGACCAATCCCCCGAATTCGTCCTCGGCACACACGACGTACCCGGCTTCTTCACGGGCCGCCATTAGATTCACGCCATCGTTCTGGCGTCGTTTCGATTTTGGCCCGCCCGCGGATGGACGCGCCCGACGTCAGGCCACCGAGGAGTACGCTCATGAAATTGTTGCAATCGCGTTTTATTATCGCAGCGGTCTGGTCCGCTGCGCTGTTGTGGTCCGCGGCCCCAGGGCGCGCCGGCTTGGTGATAACGGAAGTGATGTCCAGCAGCGCCCATCCAGGTGGGCCGGCCAACGGTGACTGGTGGGAATTGACCAACACCGGCGCGGCCGCGCTGTCACTAAACGGCTATTCGTTCGACGACGACTCGGTTACGCCAGGGGCAGCCGTGTTTCCCAATGGCATTTCGATCGCGCCGGGCGAATCGATTCTGTTTGTTGAAGAGAGCGTGGCCAATCTGACGGGCTGGCGCGCCGCCTGGGGCGTGGCCCCCAGCGTACAGGCGTTTTCCAACGCCCAATTCACCGGGACCTATTCCGGTTTGAGTTCGGCAGGGGATCAGGTCAATGTCTACGACATCGCCAACCAACTGGCGGCGTCGGTCGCTTTCGGCGCCTCGACCTCCGGATTCTCGTTCGAGTGGAAGAAGAACGGCGACTCGCAGGGACTGAGCGTTGTCGGTGAAAACGGCGCGTATCAAGCCCTGAGCAACGGTGTCGCAGGCCCGGGCGTCGATATCGGTTCGCCGGGCCATGCCGTGCCTGAACCTTCCACGTGGGCTCTGGCTCTGTTGGGCGTCGCCGGCCTCGTCCTGGCTCGGCGTCGCATGGCGAACTAGCAATTTCACGGCCGCTCGCGCTTGCTCGTCGCGGTTGGCTCGGCCACTTGATGAACAGCATGGCTTGACGGGTTGACGCCAACCGCCCTCCCGCGGGGCGTTCGAGATCGCCGGTCTCGGACGCCCTGTGTTCGCTTTTTTCCGTAGGGCCGTGGCTGGCGGATCGCACCGCGATCAATACTCCACCGCCATCCGTCGGCCTTGCTGGTGGCTGAGCCGCGCCAAGTGGACAATGGACATCGCCGCGTAAACCTCGTGCAGACTGGCCGTGTTGCGCAACAAGCTGGTCACGCTACGGTAGAAGTTGGACAGCAGTTGCTCGCCCACGGGCCGCTCGTGCTCCAGCGATTCTTGGTGCCGGCCCGCTCGGTCGAACCAGATCAGCGTCGAAGGCAGATCGATAAACGCCAGCCCGTTCTCGCAGCACACCTGCAACGCCGCCGGCGGTCGGAAGGCAACCGCCTCCGGCCACAAGGTGGGAACGTAACGACCGTTGCTGATCTGTGCCGTCGCGCCGGTTCCCAACGGTGCATCGCCCGAATAGTCAAGGCTCATCATCTGATAGTCTTCATCGTCCGTCTGTGGGCTGCGACAATGCATCATGCCGAACACCGAATCGGGTGGCCGGCCGACAACGTAACAACACCAATCAACCAACTCGATGAGGTCGCTAAACCGCGTCTTTTCCGACGACCGTTTTCCCGGCCGGGCGGTGTCGACATCTTCGGCCGGATTGCGGCGGTGGCAAAACAACAGCCGGGGAGGGCCCAGACGCGTGGCAATGAGTTCCTTAAGCCTCAGCGTGGCGGGCGCCTGTCGGCAGGGAAACTCCGCCATAAAGGCGATGCCCGCCCGATCCACCCGGTCGCGAATCCGCCGGGCCTGTTCGGGCTCAATATCGAGCCCGGCTGCGCAGTAAACCGCCTTGTCTGAGTCGCAGGCGGCCAAGATTGGCAGTACGCCGTACCATTGTCGCGACAACAGCAAAATGGCGTCGACGTCTCCCCGGCGGGTCAATGCCTGAAATCCGTCGACGGCAAGGGCATCGAAATCGTGGGCTGCACGTTCAGCCCGATGCGCCACCTGATCGCAGATGGCCCGGACCTCGAAACGGTCGCTCAGCGCCCGCAGCGCTGGCCGATGACGGTTCTCCCAAGCTGGTCCCAATCCGACCAGACCGACGCGTAGCTTCATATTCGTCCAGGAATGTACCGGCGGCTGGGTTGATCAGAATAATGTTGTCAGTATCCGTCGGCCCCGCCGCAAGGGCCTTGGAGGAAGAGATATACAGGGCAATATCGCCCCTCGAACGGCCTATTGACGGCAATCCGCAGGCGAATCTGACGTCACATCAGTTCAATTTGATGAGAACGAACCGGCATTGAAGTATAACGAGTTACGACGCGCGATTTCAACACGACTTTCGGCAAAAGTGCTGAAATAACTTCAACTTGTGACCAATGGTCGCGTTGACGGTCCGTATAGACGACATGGGCCAAATGTTGATGCTGAGAACGGAATATTCTGCCTGATCGGCAAACTTTGGCGCTCCAGCCCATTGCCAGTACCCGGTTCAACCGCGAGACTTATCGCACTGGATTGGACGTCATCCACCGCGCGGCGGCCTCCCAGCGCAGCCGCCGCGGTTGGATGACAATCCTAAGTTCGCCATAGGAGGTTTCCCGTGAGTCCTGTCGCCATCATGCTCGTTGTGCATGCCACGCTTACGGCTGCCAATACCGACAGCTATAGCTATGCCTATCATTCGCTAAACGAAGAGGGGCGTCCGATGGTCGTCTTGGTCGGGGCCGATTGGTGCCCGGCCTGCGTGACCATGAAAGAATCGGTCATTCCCGAAGCCAAGCGCGGAGGGGTATTTTCAGCCGTGAACTTCGCCCAAGTCAATCTGGATAAAGAGCCAGACCTGGCCAAGTCGATCATGACCGGCGGCACGATCCCGCAGCTCATCCTGTTCCAGAAGTCGTCGGATGGAAGCTGGCGACGCGACCAGCTCACCGGACTTCAAAGCCTGACTTCGATAGCGCATCTGATCGGCAAAGTCAGTAACGAAATGGCGCCGGTGGCCGTGACCAATGGCGTGGTAACCGGCAGTTCGCCGGCCATCATCGAGTAACCAGCGGTCGTTCGGCCGCACGCCGCGTGTCCTTGGGGCCCAAGTTCGCCGTAAGCCCAATCTGGACTTGCGGTTAACAACTGATGGCACGGAGGCCGTCATGCGGATCGCGGTCCTCACCAACTATCATTTAGATCAGTTGGGGGGTGCCGAAGAGGCCCTCGATCGACTCTCCAGTGCGTGGCACTTGGCCGGGCATGATTTGACGCTATTGGCGTCGCGGCGGCGGCGGCAAGGACCTATCCGCCCCTGGCGCCCAGCTTATCCCGTCGTTGAAATTCCGAATCCGTGGTCCGCACGGTTCGGGCTCGGAAGGTACACCCGTCCGCTGGCCGACCTACACCGTCGCCAGCCGTTGGACGTGATTCTAGCCTCAGATGCCTATTGGCCGGGGCACGTCGCCTATCTTTTCGGGCAGCAAACCGGCGTGCCATATTGCCTATATTCACATGGCAGCGACGTCATGCATGGCGGCCGATTCTTACGGCGGGCAACTTGCCGGCGCCGGTTGGAACGGGCCATCGCAGGTGCCGCCGGCATCGCCTGCATCAGCAACTACATGCAGCAACGAGTCGAAGAAATCGCCCGGCCCACCGGTTTGATCCGCGTCGTCCCCAATGGCTGGCCCGACGAGTGGTCTCGGCCTGCCGGGGAGGAACCTGACCATTGCGAACCGCCCCCCATGGCCGGTCGCTACGTTTTTGCCATAGGCCGAGTGGTCACAGGCAAGGGGTTTCCGATTCTGGTGAAGGCCCTGGCCCAGGTTCGTAGCCGACTGTCCTGGGGTGACGAGCTGGGACTAGTGATCGCCGGCGATGGTCCCGACCGGGGAGCGCTGATTGAACAAGCGGCCGCATGGGGCCTGCCGGCGCTAACAGAGGCGCCCCCCGGCCAAACCCTGCCGGCCGGAAGCGTGCTATTTCCCGGCGCGGTGCAAGGTGACCAGAAGCGCCGCTTGATGGACGGCGCCGAGATTGGGGTCTGTCCTTCGATTCGGCAAGAGCCACAGGGAATGGTCGTGCTCGAGATGCTGTGTCGCGGACTGCCGGTCATCGCCACCGGAAGCGGCGCGGCCCTGGACTTTTGCAATG
>CAYWTU010000429.1:0-4503 GCA_964461275.1 uncultured Pirellulales bacterium
AACGACCAGGGCAACACCGGCGCCGGCGGCGCCAAGTCCGACACCGACACCATCAACTTCAACGTCACCGCCGGCAACATGCCACCGGTGAACAACGTGCCGGGCGTGCAGACGGTGGTTGAAGACGGCACGCTGCAGTTTAGCGGCGCCCTGGGCAACGCGATTTCGATTTCCGATCCCGACGCCGCTGCCGCCATGGTGCAGGTGCAACTAACTGTGATCAATGGCACGCTCTCTTTGAGCGGAACGACCGGACTCAGCTTTACGGGCTTCACCGGCGCGGCGGGCGACGGAACCAACGACGCCACGATGACGTTCCGCGGTACGATCGCCGCCATCAACGCGGCCCTGACCGGCATGACCTATCGGCCCGCGGCCAACTTCAACGGCGCCGACACGCTGACCATCGTCACCGACGACCTGGGCAATACAGGACTGGGGGGAGCGCGCCAGGACTCGGACACCGTGACGATCAACGTTACGGCCGTCAACGACGCCCCGGTGAACACCGTCCCCGCCGCGCAAACCACCGCGGAAGACGTCTCGCTGACGTTTAACGCCGCCAATGGAAACGCCATCAGCGTGGCCGACGCCGACGCCGGCGCCAATCCGGTGCGGGTCACGCTGAGCGTCGCCAACGGGGCGTTGACGCTGGGCGCCACAACCGGCCTGACGTTCACCGCCGGCGATGGAACGTCCGACGCCACGATGACGTTCACCGGCACGCTGACCGACATCAATGCCGCCCTGAACGGGCTTGTGTACGCACCGACCGGAAACTTCAATGGCGACGACACGCTGACCATCGTTTCCAACGATCAAGGCAATACCGGCGGCGCCGCGCAGAGCGACACCGACACCGTGGCCATCACCGTCACAGCGGTCAACGACGCCCCGGTCAACACCGTTCCCGGCGATCAGACCACGGCTGAGAACACGCCGCTCGCCTTTTCCGCGGCCAACGCCAATTTGATCAGCGTGACTGACCCGGACGTGGGGGCCAACCCCGTGTCGATCACGCTCAGCGTCACGGGCGGCACGCTAACCATGGGTGACACGACGAACGTCTCCAATCTGACCGGCAACGGTACGGGCAGCATCTCTTTCACCGGCAATTTGACGGGCGTCAACGCGGCCTTGGCCGGTATGACGTTCACGCCGGCCACCGGCTTCAACGGCAATGCCGTGCTCAGCATCGTCACGAACGACCAGGGCAACTCCGGCAGCGGTGGCCCGCTCAGCGACACCGATTCCGTAACGGTCGCCGTTACCGGCGTGAACAACGCGCCGGCTATCACCGTCCCCGCCGCCCAGACGACCCCCGAAGACCTGAACCTGGTCTTCTCAGTGGCCAACGGCAACGCCATTACAATCGCCGACCCCGACGCCGGCGCTCAGCCGGTAGAGGTGAGTCTGGCGGCGGCTCACGGCACGCTCTCCATGCTCGACGTGACCGGATTGACCTTCACCGTCGGCGACGGCGGCGACGACGTGGTGATGACGTTCCGCGGCACGCTGACGGACATCAACGCTGCCTTGGGCGGTCTTCAATTCACGCCCGAACTGAACTTCGTGGGCAACGACGCCGGGATCATCGTCACCGTAAACGACCTGGGCAACACGGGCGCCGGCGGCCCGCTGACCGACATGGAAACCATTGCCATCACCGTCACGGCGGTCAACGACGCCCCGGTGAATAGTGTTCCCGCCGCCACGCAAACCGTGGCCGAGGGCGCCGCGCTGGCGCTGTCCGTGGCCAATGGCAATGTTATTAGCGTGGCCGATGTGGATGCCGCGGGCAGCGACCTGCAAGTCACCTTGGCCGTGACCGCAGGCGACCTGACGCTTGCCAGCATTGCCGGGTTGGCGTTTAGCGTTGGCGACGGCGTTGCCGACGCCACGATGACCTTCACCGGCGCGCTCGCCGCCGTCAACGCCGCCCTGGCCACCCTAACTTTCACCGCCCCTAGCGTGACGGGCAACGTCACGCTGACCGTCACCACCGACGATCAGGGCGCCACCGGCGCCGGCGGCGCCAAAAGCGACATAGACACGGTCGCCATCAGCGTGCAACCGCTCAACGATCCGCCCGCGATCACTGTGCCCGGCGCGCAAACCACGACGGAAGACATCGCCCTGACGTTTAGCACCGCAGGTGGCAACGCGATCAGCGTTGCCGACCCCGACGCTGATCCCAATCCGGTGCAGGTCACCATTTCGACAGCCGACGGCGTGCTCTCCTTGAGCGGCGTGGCCGGCCTGACCTTCACCGTCGGCGACGGCACGGCCGACGCCAGCATGACCTTCACCGGCGCGCTGGCCGCCGTCAATGCCGCGCTGGACGGCCTCATGTTTCAGCCGACCTTAAACTTCACCGGCGCCGGCGTGTTGAACATTGCCGTCGACGATCAAGGCAACACCGGCGCCGGCGGCGCCAAGAGCGACACCGAGTCCGTTACGGTCAACGTCACGCCGGTCAATGACCCGCCCACGATTGCGGCGCCGACCACGGTCCAAACGAATCAGAACGTCGCGTTGGTCTTCACGGGCGCCAATCTAATCACCGCGACCGATCCAGATTTGCCGGCCGTCGAACAAATGCAGGTGGTGTTGCAGCCGACCAACGGCACGGTCACACCGGGCAGCACGGTCGATGTCGTGATTACGCCGGGCGCCAACGGTCTGATCACCATCCTAGGGACGCAAGCGGCGGTCAACAACGCCCTGGCCGGCTTGACGTTTACACCCACCACCGATTTCAGCGGCGATGCCGGACTGGGCATCATGGTTTTCGACGACCTGACCGGCGTGCAGCAGATGGACGCCGCCGTGGTCACGATCACCGTCTTGGATTCGAACGCCGCGCCGGTGATTACGGCGCCCGCAGCGGACACAACGCTCGAGGACATCGCGCTGGTGTTCAGCGCCGGCGGCGGAAACGCCATCTCCGTGACCGACCCAGACGCCGGCGCCATCGAAATGGAAGTCACGTTGGCCGCGACCAACGGCGCCGTTTCGCTGTCGGGACTTGGCGGATTGACGTTCACCGCGGGCGACGGCACGGGCGACGCTACGATGACGTTCCGTGGATTGTTGGCAAACGTCAACGCGGCGCTGGAAGGGCTCAGCTTTGTGCCCACATCGCAGTTTAATGGCGCCGCGTCTTTGACCATTACGGTCGACGACCGCAACACGGTCGCCTTCGACGGGCCCAAGTCCGACACCGAAACCGTCAATATCACCGTTGAGCCGGTCAACGACGCCCCTCAAATCACCGCTCCTGCCAACGTGGCTGGCATGGAAGACACCAACGTGGTCTTCGCCGGCGCCAATGCGATCTCCATCGCCGATGTCGACGTCGGCACGGGCGAATTGCAGGTGACGCTCGCCGCGGCCAACGGCGTCCTCACCCTGGGCGGCACGACCGGCCTGGCGTTCACCGCGGGAGACGGCTCGGGCGACGCGACCATGACGTTCTCCGGCACGCTGGCCAACGTCAACGCAGCGCTGGCCGGAATGACGTTCGCGCCCAACGAAAACGGCAATGGCGACACCGGCATCGACGTCTCGGTCAGCGATCAGGGCAACACCGGCGGTCCGGCCGAAACCGACGACGCCACGATCCTGATCAACATTGCCGCCGTCAACGATGGTCCGGTGAACACCGTGCCGCAGAACACCGTTTCCACCAGCGTGAACACGCCTGTGGCGATCAACGGCATATCGGTGGCCGACATCGACGTCTTGCCGGCAGACCTGATTCAGGTGGGCCTCAGCGCCTCCAATGGCGCCATCACCCTCAGCAGCCTGACGGGCCTGACGTTCATCGCCGGTGACGGCAATAACGACACGGCCATGACGTTTCAAGGGACGCTGACCGACGTCAACTCCGCCTTGAGCGGCTTGACGTTCACGCCCAACAACAACTTCGCCGGTCCGGCCTCGCTGAGCGTCACCAGCAACGACCTGGGGCACACCGGCAGCGGCGGACCGTTGTTTGATTCGGATGTGGTGAGCATCAGCGTCGGCGGCGAGAATCAGCCGCCCGTCGTCAGTGCGCCCGCTGTCCGCAACACCAACGAGGATACGCCAATATCGTTCAACGTTGCGGGCGGCAACGCCATCACCGTCAGCGATCCCGACGCGGCCGGGCAGCCGGTGCAAATGACGCTCAGCGTCGCCAACGGCGCGCTCACGCTGGGCAGCGTCGTCAACCTTACCTTTACCGTCGGCGACGGTACCGGCGACGCCAGCATGACGTTCACCGGCACGCTGGTCGACGTAAACAATGCCATCGAAGGGCTCGTTTACCAGCCCGCGCTCAACTTCAACGGAACCGATACGCTCACCGTCGCCGCCAACGATCAGGGCAACATCGGCACGGGCGGCGCCAAGAGCGACACGGAAACCGTTACGATCAACGTGGCGGCCGTGGACGATCCGCCGATCATCAACGGTCCAATAACGGTCGAAATGTTGGAAGACGGCGTACTGGTTTTTTCG
>CAYWTU010000430.1:0-4494 GCA_964461275.1 uncultured Pirellulales bacterium
GCGTTCCGGCGGACGCTGGCGCAGACTGCGCAAAGCGGGCCGAGAAAAAAGTCTGTGCAGCATTGGTCGTTCAGACCGACCAATGAAACGTTCCCAGCCGGTGTTCCAGCGACTCGATGGGTACTCCTAGTCGCCAGGCGGCGGCGATCGCAGCCAGCATTTCTTCAACCGCGACCGTCGAGGAATCGTCGCCCGCACGCGGCGCGTGTGGCGGGAGGTGCAGCCGCGTCTCGTTGTCGCCATCGGCCAACAGGCAATCGCCTTCGCGCCAGAACGCCGCCAGGCCGCCCGCCGCGCGGTGTTCAACCACGGCCGACGACTCGCCGTCCACCGCCACGAACAACGCGCGCCCGCGGCACTTTTCGCGCATCGCCGCCACCAGCGGCACGCGCGCGCCTAAGACCGCCGTCCCGGTGCGCTGCAGCGCTTCGCCCAGACACCGTTCCACCACCGCCAGTTCCTCGCGCGAGCGAATCGAGTCGGCCGCCAGCGGCTCGTGCGGCCCCAAATCGAGCACGATCGCCGCGTCGCAGCGGTCGAACCCAAGCCCTTCACCGACGATGCTCGCTTCGCCAATCTCCAACACCGCGGCCTCGACAAACGGATTGAGCAAGACCGATTCGGTGGCCGCGGCCGTCGTTCCGTCGCAGGCCTGAATGCAGCGCTCATTGACGTAAACGCCGTCGCTGCGCGTGCTCCCCACCTGGCCGTAAAGCTGACGGACCAAATGGGTGACCAGCGGCCCGACGCTGCTGCTCCGCGCCGTGCCGGTCATGGCCACGATCGGCACGCGCCCATTGGCGCTCAGCGGGAACAAGTGGTTGATGATCGCCTCGCCCACCGGACGCGGCTTGCCCACCAGCGGCTGCACGTGCATGCCCAAACCGGGGCCGGCGTTGACCTCGACCACCACACCCCCCTGCGCCTCCAGCGGGACACCGATATCCTCGGCCACGATGTCCAGCCCAGCGATGTCCAAGCCCACCACGCGCGCCGCTTCCACGGCTCGGGCAGCCACCTCAGGATGCACCCTATCGGTGACGTCCACGGTCAAGTCGCCATTGCGGCGAACCAAGACCTTCTCGCCGGGCGGTGGAATCGACGAAGCTTCATATCCTTGTTGGGCGATCAGCGACGTGGTGACCCGGTCGAAAATGATCTTACTGAGCGGGAAAATACACTCGTCGCCCCGGAGTTGGTCGGAATTCAACTGTTGCGCGACCAGGTCTTCAATGGTGCGGCGGCCGTCGCCCACCACGTACGCCGGCTCCCCCGTCGTGGCAGCCACAAACTTCCCGCCCACCACCAGCAACCGATGCTCCGTACCCCGGGCGAAGCGTTCCACAATCACGCCGTCTCCTTCTTCGTTGGCGTGCGCGAAGGCCTTTTGCACCTGTTCTCGGGTGGTCAGTCCGGTGAAGACGCCGCGCCCATGATTGCCGTTGCGCGGTTTGACCACGACGGGGGCTGCAATCGCTTCGGCCGCTTCCCAGGCGTCGTCCGCGTCGTTGACAATTCTCCCCCGCGGGACCGGGACGCCAATCGACTGCAACAAGCTCTTGGTCAGCTCCTTGTCTTGCGAGATCGACTCGGCCACGGCGCTGGTGCGGTCGGTCTCGGCCGTCAAGATGCGATGTTGATGCACGCCGTGGCCAAGCTGCACCAGGCTGCCGGTGTTCAATCGGCGAACCGGGATGTCGCGGGCTTTGGCCGCCTTGACGATCGCCCGCGTGCTGGGGCCCAGGCAGTAGTCATCGGCCAGCGCCCGAACGCGGCCGATGACTCCCGTCAAATCGAATGGTCGATGGTAGGCCGCCGCCAAGATCAACTCGCAGGCCGCCAGCATACACTCGCGGCCTAGGTTTTCTTCTTCGTATTCGACGATCACCCGGTACACGGCGTCGTCGTCGGTTTGCTTGGCTCGGCCGAATTGCACGTCGGCCCCCGCGAGCGTCTGAAGTTCCAGCGCCACGTGCTCCAAGATGTGCCCCGCGTAGGTTCCCCGGCGCAAGCGTTCAAAGAAACCTCCCCGTTGCCCTAGGCTGCAACGATGCTCGACCATCGTCGGCAGCCAGGTCATCAGTCGCTGGTTGAAGCCGGGCAGCTCGGTCGACGGCGAGTCCTTCAACTCGCCTACGTCCACCCAGGCCTCCAAAACCGGAAAGGTCGCCCACACATTGGGGCCGCGCAAGACACGAAGTTGCCGAATTTCCATCCCAATACCTGATAAACCCCGGCGTCCGCCGCCTCGGCGGCAGCCGCTCGTCTGAACTACGGGTCGAACCGGCCCAGTGTTCGCCGCGGACGCACGATCGGTATCCGGAAGAATCTGTCCTCCGGCCAAACCTTGGGGTGTGCCGCCGCGTTTCAATAGGTGGCGATTATTATATTGATCGACCGCCGACTAGAATAACGCCTCGCCTGGAACAGGCCGCCCCATTGCCGGTCCACGGTTTACCTACTCGCGTTGACGTTAGCCAGTCGAGCAGGACGTTCGTGGGCCCCTGAAAGCCCATCGACCAACCATCTGCCCACCCTTTGCCCTTGACTAACCAACCGCCCCTTAGAATTGCCAGCCCACCGGCACGCGATCCCGAGTGGGCCGCCGCCCTCGGTCCGGGCGAACAGGCGGTGGCCTGGTTTGAACCCGACCTGAATCATCAGTTGCACTATGTGCACGGCTTGGTGGTGGTGACCGATCGGCGCGTCCTCGCCCGCGCGGCCGAAGGTTCGCCGCCTGGCGCTGGACCTTGGCAGTCCTGGCCGCTGGACGAAACGACCGCCTTGCGAGCGTCAGACCGCTCGGGCGTGGGAACGCTGGAGCTATTGAATCACGAGCGGCGCGTGGCCGAATGGCGCTACACCGTGGCGCATGCGCGGGCCGCTCAAAAGCTGGTCGATGCGTTTACAGCCTTCCGACAGGGAGGGGACAACGACGAACCAAGCGACGAACCCGACGACGCGGTTGAACCAACCACGACGCAGCTTGCCAGCCCACGCTCGCTGTTGCGACTGTTTCAGTTTGCCCGCGGTCGAGCGGGGTTGATTGCGGCCGGCATCCTGCTCACCCTGCTGACGACGGCAGCCGGACTCTTGCCGGTCTACTTGCCTAAGCCCTTGGTGGACAACGTACTGGCGCCGTACGAGGCGCGCGCCAACGCGATCCGCGCCGTGGATGGTCAAACTCCCGACCAAGTCAACCAGGCGCTCGATGAACTGGCGCGGTCGGAGGGGCATCGCTTGAAAATGGTGGCGTGGTATCTGGCCGCGCTGGCGGGCGCCGCCTTCTTGGCCTGGCTGTTGGCTTGGGCTCAAGGGGCCGTGTTGGCGATCGCCAGCGAGCGGATTAGCGCCGACCTGCGCAACACCACGTATGCGCACCTGCAAAAATTGTCACTGGAGTTCTTCGGCGGTCGGCGAACGGGCGACTTGATTTCGCGGATCAGCAATGACACCGAGCGGATTTGCAATTTTCTCTCCGACAATCTGGTCGATTTCGTCACCGACGTCTTGATGATCGTTGGCACGACCGCGCTCTTGGCCGCCATGGACCCGCTCCTGGCCGCCGCCACCCTGGCCCCGCTGCCCTTTATCGGTTGGCTGATCTACTACATGCGTGACCGATTGCAACACGGGTTCTACCGCGGCGGACGCGCTTGGGCCGAAATGACCAGCGTCCTGGCCGACACCATTCCTGGCATCCGCGTCGTCAAGGCATTCGCTCAGGAACGCCGCGAGGCACAACGGTTTCGCAAAGCCAACGACCGCGTCCTGGAGGCCAATGACCGCGTGAACATGGTCTGGACCTTCTTCTGGCCCACCGTGGCGTTTCTCAATCAACTGGGGCTGCTCGTGGTTTGGGCCTGCGGCGCCTGGCGGGTGTTCGAACATCAAATCACCGTCGGAGTGCTCACCGTATTCGTGTTGGGCATCAATCGGTTCTATCTGCGGCTGGAGTCGATGAGCCGCATCTTTTCCGCCACGCAGCGGGCCGCCGCCGGCGCCCAGCGGATCTTTGAAATTCTCGACCGCGTGCCCAGCGTGCCCGAGCCGGCTCGACCGAAGCCTCTGCCGCACGTGGACGGCAAGATCGAGTTAAGACACGTCGGTTTTCGCTACGGCAACCGGGCGGTGTTGGACGACGTCGATTTCGTGATTCAACCCGGAGAGATGATCGGGCTGGTCGGTCCCAGCGGCAGCGGCAAGAGCACACTGGTAAACCTGGTCTGCCGCTTCTACGACGTGGCCGACGGGGCGATTCTGGTGGACGGCGTGGACCTCCGCGAACTGGCTATCACCGACTATCGCCGACACATCGGCATCGTTCTCCAGGAGCCGTTTTTGTTTTACGGCACCATCGCCGAAAACATCGCCTACGGCCGGACCGACGCCTCGCGAGCTGAAATTATCGCTGCCGCTCGCGCCGCCCGGGCGCACGAGTTCATCCTGCGTTTGCCGGATGGTTACGATTCGATGGTCGGCGAGCGCGGACAG
>CAYWTU010000431.1:0-4485 GCA_964461275.1 uncultured Pirellulales bacterium
CCACCAGTTCTTCCGCCAAACTCAGCGGCTCGGAGTCCAAGCCGTCGGCATCGACGCCGCGGGGCTGATGGTGGGGACGCGGGCCGTTGTGTGGTCGCGAAGTCGAACCGGTTTTCCCGCGTCGCGTGTGGGGGGCATCGGCCATGATCGAAAGGCTCCTGAAGGACTCAGGCTGCGAGCCGCCTTAACGGCGCTCGCGGGAGGGAAAAGCAAACAGACAAACCAACAGATGAGATGCGGATGGGATGGGCGGATATCGTAGGCTATCGTAGCAAATTGGGCTAGCTCGCGCCGACAAGCTGAGGCCAAAGAAGGAGAACTTGGGCCTCGGTCTGTTCGCGCGTTCCCGAGTTGTCGATGACGTGAGTGCTGCGGCGTCGTTTTTCCTCCAACGTTTCTTGGGCCGCCTCGCGGAGGGCGAATTCGTCGGCGGTCCAGCCCCGGGCCAGCGCCCGGGCCTGGCGGACTTCGGGCCGAGCGTCGACGTAGACAATGTCCTGGCAAAGGTCGGCCCACCCCCCTTTGAGCATCAGCGGCGCGTCGAGCACCAGCAATGGCGCCCCTTGGTGCGCCGCCTCGGCCGCTTGTTGACGCAGCCGTTCGCCAATCCGGGGGTGGGTCAATTGCTCCAAGTATTCTAGTTCCGCGGCGGCCCCGCTGCCCTGTCCGAACACCCGGGCGGCCACTTTTTTTCGGTCGATCCCTCCCTGAGCGTCGAAAACCGCCTCGCCCCAGCGTTCCCGGGCCGCTGCCACCACTTCCGGCAGCCGCAGCACCTCGTGTCCGGCCCGGTCGCCGTCGAGCACCACCGCCCCCCGCTGGCGCAACAAGTCTGCGACCAGGCTCTTTCCGCTGGCGATGCCTCCCAAGAGTCCGATGATTCGCATGAGTCACCCAGCGGGCGAAGGGGTGGGTGGCGCCGGGGAAAATTTATCTCAAGGGCTCACGATCCCCGGGCTCATTATCCCCAGGGTTCAACACTATCCCCAGGGTTCAACATCGGCCCAGTTTTTTCCGGTTTTGACGTCCACCCTCAGCGGCGTTCGCAGGGCAAAAGCGCCGGTCATTTCCTGAACCACCAATTCGGCCAACGCGTGGGTCTGGGCGGCGGGAACTTCAAACACCAACTCGTCGTGAATCTGCAACAGCATCCGCGCGGCCAGCCGCTCGCGCCGCATCCGGCGATGCACCGCCAGCATGGCCAGTTTGATCAGGTCGGCGGCCGAACCTTGGATGACCGTGTTGATCGCGGTGCGCTCGGGCAGACCCAGTTGTCGGCCACGGCCGGCCGTCAGGGCGTCGGCCCGTACGCCTTGGATCGCCCGCCGGCGCCCCAGGATCGTTTCAACATACCCCTTCTGTTGGCAATCGGCCAGAACCTGGGACATGAACTGATCGACGCCGCGGTAACGGGCAAAGTAGGCGTTGATGAATTCCGCCGCCTCGCTTTGCGGTATCCCCAACTGTTTGCCTAAACCAAACGGGCTTTGACCATAAATGACGCCAAAGTTCACCGCTTTGGCCGTGCGGCGCATTTCTGAGGTGACGTTGTCGAGCGCCACGTCGTACACCTGCGCCGCCACCCGGGCATGGATGTCTTCGTCGGCGGCAAACGCTCGGCAAAGCTCCTCGTCTTGGCAGAAATGTGCCAGCACGCGCAATTCGATCTGCGAGTAATCGGCCGCCAACAGCAGCCACCCTTCTTCACCCGGCAGAAACGCCGAGCGAATTTCGCGCCCTTCGCGGGTGCGAATGGGTATGTTCTGTAAATTTGGATCGCTGGAACTGAGCCGCCCCGTGGCCGCCACCACCTGGTTGAAAGAAGCGTGGACGCGGCCGGTCCGCGGATTTACGAGCGCCGGCAGGGCGTCGACATAGGTCCCCTTGAGCTTGGCGTATTGACGATACTCGATGATTTTGGCGGGCAGCGGGTTCAAAGCGGCCAGTTCTTCCAAAACGTCCGCGTCGGTGCTGGGGCCGGACTTGGTCTTTTTGATGACCGGCAGTTTCATGCGAGCAAACAGAATCTCGGCCAACTGCTTGGGCGATGCGATATTGAACGGCGCGCCCGCCAGATCGTGGATATCGCCTTCCAGCTTCTCCATTCGCCGGCCGTACTCGGCGCTCAACTCGGCCAGCCGCACCACGTCGACTCGAATGCCGTTGCACTCCAGTTCGACCAGCACTTCGATCAACGGCAACTCGACGTCGCGGTACAGTTTGACCAGCCCCGTCTCGTCGAGCCGCGACTCCATCAGCGGCGTCAGCCGCCAGGCCACGTCGGCGTCTTCGGCGGCGTAATCGGTCACCTCGGCCAGCGGCGCTTCGTCCATCCGCCGTTGGTTCTTTCCCGTACCGATCAGCGACTCGATGCTGATGTTTTGATGCTGCAAATAGCGCTGCGCCAGGTCGTCCAGATTGTGGTTTCGCTCGCCCGCCTCAAGGATGTAACTGGCCACCATGGTGTCGAAGTCCAGCCCCCGCACCTCGACGCCTGCCCGCCGCAGCACGATCAGGTCGTATTTCAGATTTTGCCCGACCTTTTTCACGGCTGGGTTCTCCAGCATCGGTCGCAGCGCCTCGAGCGCGACAGAACTATCGAGCACCGTTGCGCCCGCCGGGCCGCGCACGGCCACGTAATAAGCCACACCCGGCTGCCAGGCCAACGAAATCCCCACCAACTCCGCCTGGGTGGGCAGCACGCTGGTCGTTTCCGTGTCGACGGACAGCCGCGTTACGCCCGTCAGTTCGCGCACCAGTTGTGCCAACCCCTCGGGCGTATTCACCAGCCGATAGTCGACCTTCCACGCGACCGGCGGCGGTGGGGCAGCTCCGCTGATCTGCCGGGCCTTGTCGGTCATTCCGCGGAATCCAAACCCCGAGAGTAGCTCCACCAATTGCTGACCGCGGTAACCGCCCACCCGGGCCGCAGACCAATCGATTTCGGCCGGCACGTGCGTGTCCAACCGCACCAATTGTCGGCTCAACAGCGCCTGCTCGCGATGCTCCAACAGCGCCTGGCGCCGTTTGGCCGCTTTGATTTCGCCCGCGTGGTCTAGTACGCCCTCGAGCGTGCCGTAAGCGGTCAATAGTTCGCTGGCCGTCTTGGGGCCGATGCCCGGCACACCCGGCACGTTGTCCACGGCATCGCCCACCAGCGATTGAAAATCGACCACCTGCTCCGGACGCACGCCCCAATCGGCCGTCAGGGCGGCGGCGTCGAACATCGCGTTCTTGCGGATGTTGAAAATGCTGACGTGCGGTCCCAGCAGTTGCCGGCAGTCCTTGTCGGCAGAAACCACGTAGCAATGGCCACCCTGCTCGGCGGTGAGCCGGGCGACAGTCGCCAGCAGGTCGTCCGCTTCGTAGCCCGGTAGTTCCAAGATGGGGATCGCCAACGCCTCGATAACGGCACGGATCTTGGGGAACTGGGGGAGCAGCTCCTGCGGCATCTCGGACCGTTGGCCTTTGTAGTTGGCGAACAATTCGTGACGAAATGTCGGCTCGGGCCGATCGAACGCCACCAGCAAATAGTCGGGTTGCTTTTGCTCGATGAGAAACAACAGGTCCCGGGTAAAGCCATATACCGCGTTGACCGGTTCGCCCCTGGGGCTGGTCATTTCGGGAATGGCGTGGAATACCTGAAAGATCAGCGAGTTGGCGTCGACGACCCAAACGGTTCGCTCGGCTAGACCAACGGCGGGCGGCTTGGCGGGCGCTGCCTCCGGGGGCGCGGTGACGCGGGCCGACGAATCGTCTGCCGGCGAATTCTGCGGTTCATCGAATCCAGCCAACAAGGTTTGGCGGCTGCGTGCGGCCACGATTGCATCCTGCGGGTTATAACGGCGGTGTGGGCCCGTCGATTCTGGCTCGGTCGGCCCCAGCATACGACCAGCAGTACAACCCGGGCAACGAGTCGACCGGCCAGCCCAAGAACGACGCTACCGCGGGTGGCCGCAGCGGGAATTGGCATGGCCATCAAACCAGTTTTTCGTTGACACCCCGCCCTGGGGCTGCCTAAGATCGACGTAGGTCCTTCTTATCGCATGGTTTACGTCGCTTGGGGGCAGTTCACGCCGCGAGACGCTTCCATCGACCGTATCCGCAACGATCCGCGGCCGAACGGCCGTTTGGTTGCGACACGGCCGGGGCAAGGTTAGTCTCGCAGGATTCTCCCCGACCGCATTGCAGCACCGCTCATTCGGCACTTTTCACGCACAGGACGGTTGATTCATGGCCAGCAGCGAAAACCAAGGCCTGCAGATCACGCTGATCATCTTCGTCATTCTGACGATCATCTTAGCTGTGTCGACGTTCGTGTTCGTCCGCCAATGGGGCGAGGTCCGCGATCAGCTTGCCAAAGAAAAGGTCGACGGCGCCACCAAAACCGACGCGGTCAACAAAGCGGTGCAGGAAATTGAAAAGCTCAGGCAGATGATTGGCTTCGCGGACGCGTCGGGCGGCATCACCGCCGCCGAAGAGCAG
>CAYWTU010000432.1:0-4481 GCA_964461275.1 uncultured Pirellulales bacterium
AGAACGCCTACTTCCAGTACACGCTTGCACATCGATTGCTTAAGCTCAACCGCCTCAATCGTGACGCCGTCGTTGACTTTCGCAAGAGCGCCGTGCAACGTTACGAATCCAATCTGGTTTCGCGGCAAGACGTGCTGTTGGCGGATGTAGAAACGGCCCAGTTGGATCGCCGCCGACTGGAGCTAGAGCGGATGCTGAACGTCGCAATTGCCAAGATCAATACACTCTTGCTGCACCCGGTCTTAGCCCCATTGCCACTGCCGCCTCTGGGAGCATCCATTGACGCCGCATTACCGGAGCCGGACTTGCTACAGGCGATGGCGCTGAGTCAGCGGCCTGAATTGGCAGCGGCAGCCGCTCGCCTGCGCTCCGAGCAGGCCGCCACCGCGCTCGCCTGCCGGGAGTACAAGCCGGACCTGGAACTCGTCGGTCGATACGACACGTTCTGGCAAGCGCCAGAGCAGCAATTGCAGGGCCAAGTTGGCGTCACCCTCAACATACCGCTTGCCCAAGCGAGGCGCGCCGCGGCTGTCCGCGAATCTTCAGCGCGCGCCATGCAGCGCCGTGCAGAAATTGCCGTGCTCGTAACCCAAATTCAATTTGACGTGCAAAGCGCTTTCGAGCGACTGCGGGAAAGCCATCGCACGGTGGCGCTTTACGACGCATCGCTGATTCCTGCGGCGTCGGCCAGCGTTGAGTCGGGACTGGCTGGTTATGTCGCGGGCAGCGTTGATTTCCTCAGGCTCGTCGAAGCGCAGCGGCAACTAATTGCCTTGCGTGAAGGCCAAGCGGAAGCAGAAATCGAGTACAGCCTCCGCCGAGCGGATCTGGAGCGACTGATCGGCGACGAACTTCCCTTGAACGGGTCGTTACCCCGTCCCTCCGCACCGTAGCCCCGATTCTTCTCCTCGCGCCGTCCCGATGCTTTGCCAACGGCTGCGGTGCGCGTGAACAACTAGCCGCGGCACGTTGCTGCCGTTCAACATTGCGAATCGTTCCATGGAAATCAACTCAAACTCTGACCGACCTGCCTCTCTAACCCGGACTGCGGCGCCAGGTGACGGTCAAGCAATGCGAATCCGCAACACGCTGATCGGGGCATTCATTCTGGCAATACTAGCCCGATTACCGAATGTGTGGCGACCTGTTGATGGCACCGTGCGTGATTCATGGCGTGAGGCCGACGTAGCGGGAATCGCGAGAAACTTCTAGCTGCTGTCCCGCATGAGCCAAGTCGTCGCCGTCTTTTGGGCGACCTGCACCCCTTCCTTTGCCTTTTCCTCGGGAATCGTGCTATAGGCTCCCACTCGGGTCGGAAATCGTCCGGCCGCTTCTTTTCCATCTGCCGCCTCGGGTAGTTCCCATTCCCCGGTCTTCGGTCGAGCTGCGCGCTCGCCCGAGAGGCCGGTGGCGCCATTAGGGACTCTCAATTGCGGTTTTTTGTTCGATTTCGCCCTTTTTGGAAAGGAGGCGTTCTGCCATGCAGAACCTCATGCGGGCTCATCACGAGCTATTTCGGCGGACTGTCGACGAGTGCTTTGCCTCGCTCTCGGACCTGCTGCGTCACTGCCAACACGAGAAGGAACAGTCGGTCGATCGCTGGCACGCGCCGCTGGCGCTGCGGCCTGAAGCGGGCTCCGGCACGCTCGGGCTGTCGCTGGGCAACGACGGCGCGTTTTTGATGAACGATTGGTCGTTTGGCCAACTGTGTCACTTGGCGGGCGTCAGCAAGGAGACGGTCAACCGGCTCGCGCCCGACACGGCGCGGCAGGTCTTCATGGAGACCCTGCCGCGCGGTAATAAGCCGTTGCAGCTTTTCACCGACGAGCGGCGCATCCGCTCGATCCACGGCGTTAGCTACACGCGGCTCTACAACGCCGACCTGCTGGCTATGCTCAGTGAGTTCGCCGTCGACTTTCAGCCGCCGCAAAAAGCGGCTGATGAGATTGCCGGCGAGAGCGGGGGCACGGGCCTCTACTGCGGTGAGCAAGACTTGTTCGCCTTCTTGATCGACCCCACGGGGTGGACCGAGATCGACGGCGAGGCCTTTGCTCCCGGCTTCTTCGTGTGGAACAGCGAGGTGGGGAAACGGTCGGTCGGCATCGAAACCTTCTGGTTTCAGGCCGTCTGCCAGAACCACATCGTCTGGGACGCCGTCGAGGTCGTCGAGTTCACCCGCAAGCACACGGCCAACGTGCACGAGTGCTTGGGGGACATTCGCCGCATCGTCGAGGGACTGGTCGCCAAACGGGACCAGCGCAAGGACGCCTTTGCGCGGGTGATCCAGAAGGCCATGCGGACGCGGCTCGGAAACGACGCGGAAGAGGCCCTGGAAGCGCTCGGCAAGCAGGGTGTATCCAGGACGTTAGCCAATCGAGCTCTGCAACTGGCCCGTGAGCAGGGGCGGTTCACCATCTTCTCGCTCGTCGATGCGCTAACGCGGATCGCCGGCGAGGAGAAGAACGCGGGGGACCGTGTCAGCGCCGACGTCAAAGCGGCCAGGCTGCTCGCGCTGGCTGCCTAGGAGGAAATCATGGATGCGCAACAAACCTGGGACGATTTTCTCGATCGGGTGCAAGCCCGACAGACCGAGGAGGCGGCCGACCTGGCCGAGACACTCCTGGCCGGCCTGAGCCGCTTGGAAAAGGCTCCCCAGGTGTCGGTGTTTCATCGGCTGCCCGAGATATTCAATCGGATCGTTGTCCGGGCGGCCTGTGAAACCGTCTTGGAGGAAGCAGGACGCGAGTATTCGTAGGTCGTGGAATCGACCTTTGTGGTCCGCACACGACCGTTTTGTCGTGTGCGTGGTTGTTTCAGTGTTTCATTTCACGAAGGAGATGTGGTCATGGCTACCAGCCAAAAGACCGAGGCCCGCAAGGGCAACAAGCCGGCTCAGGAAATTCGCCTGGGCCGCATCAAGGCGACGATCTGGGCGAACAGCGGCGAGAACGGCACGCGTTACAACGTGACCTTCAGCCGCCTCTACAAGGATGGCGACGTATGGAAGGACTCGCAGAGCTTCGGCCGCGACGACCTGCCACTCATCGCCAAGGTCGCCGATCAGGCCCACTCGTGGATCTTTGCCAACGGCGCGCATAGCGCGAACGCGGGCGGCCACGGCGAAGAAACCGAGTTCTAGTCGATCGCCTACGGGCGACACATGGTTTCCCTTGAGGTTCGCGGCGCCACCCGGGCCTCAAGTTCGTCTACTCTTCGTGGAGGCAGGATGTTCGATTGCACCTTGGCCTTGGTCATTTTCTGTTTGGCCCGTTCGGCGACTGGGAGCGTCACCCCGGTGCTGGTCAACGCCCGCTGTGTGCTGGCGGGGCTGTTGACGCTCTGGCTCTTGGCGCGGCTGTCGCCGTAGAAGGCTTTCATCTTGGCCCGATCAAGACACACTCAGCGACAATGGCTGCGAGCCGTCTGCTTTTGGCTACGCCACCAAGCCGATTCGACCCGCTTGCCGCGAGACCCAGTGGGTTTTGTCGCGATTGCGGACCTGCATCGGGCCCTGACACAAGCCGCCGTCAATGGTCGGCGCCCGTCCGTGGACGACGTGCAACAACTACTCCATAACCAAACCGACCGGTTTGAGGTTCAGGGCGATCGAGTTCGTGCCCGCTATGGGCACAGCCTCGACCTGCTGCCGCTTGGCCCGCCGGCGCCTCCGCCGCTTCTGCTCTATCACGGCACCGCGCAGCACTGGCGGGAAGCCATCGATTGCCTGGGGCTGCGGTCGATGGGACGGCGGCATGTTCACCTCACCTCCGACCTCGACTACGCGCGCTCCATCGCGCTCGCGTCGGACCTCGCCCCGCTCATCGCCCGGGTCGAGGCCGCTCAGGCTCAGGCGGCCGGCGTGAAGTTCTGGCAGGCCAATCGGCACGTCTGGTTGGCCGAAGCCATCGCTCCCCAGTTCATCGCCTTTGAGGACGACCCGAGTCTCTGCGAGCCGGTTGATCCGTGGGAGGCGCGTCTGCCGCAGTTCGTGCGGTCTGAACAACCTTCGCACCAACGGGCTACGCCCTCCTGGTATCACGTGTGCGGCGCGTGCAACGCGAAATGGTTCGCGCCTGGACAGCGCTGCGCCTGTCTGCGTTGTGGCCGGAAGCACTCTTCGACCGAACAACGCACGCCACCCTGGGCCGGACACTGTCACGGTGCCCGCATTCCGCCCTCGGCGTAGGCGCGGCGCAACGAACCCCGTCTGGAATCGGACCAACAAAGGCGGGTTTGTTGGCGCTACCGGGGAGAACCTGCCGGACAGGGGCGACGCGCCTGCCGCGACGCTACCGCGCGGCCTTGCACAACGGACCACCGCCTAGCGGCGAATCCGGCTCACGTCCAAGCGAACCAGCGCGAGGACGGCCTGATGGAACAGCGACTGGCTTTTCGCAGCGTCGGGGAAGTCATCGAGGAAAAGGATATTGGTCACCACCCGGCCGTCGACGAGTTCCAGTGCGAACTTCTCGTGTTGCAGC
>CAYWTU010000433.1:0-4472 GCA_964461275.1 uncultured Pirellulales bacterium
GCTATCCATCAGCAACCCGATCCCGCCGGGCATGACGTTCGTCGGCAGCAATCCGCCCGTGTCGCCCGCCGGCGGCCGCGTGGAATTCCGCCTGCCCGAGCTTCAGTCGGGGCAGACGGAGCAACTGGAATTTACGCTGCGAGCCGACCAGCCCGGTTCGATGACCAATTGCACCACCGCCCACGCCGCCGACGGCCGCTCGGCCACCGACTGCGTCACGACCACCGTTGTGGCCAGCGCGCTGGACGTGCGGATGAGCGGTCCGCGCGAGGCGCTGGTGGGCGAGGAAGTGACGTTCGAGGTTCAGGTGACCAACCGCGGCAACCAGCCGGCGCAAGGCTTGGTGGTCGTCGACCGGTTCGACACCGGCCTGGAGCATCAAGTGGCCACAAGCCCCATCGAGCGCGACCTGGAAACGATTCCGCCGGGACAGACGCGTCGCGTGGCGGTCACCTTCCGCGTGCGTCAGCCGGGGAGGCTCTGCAATCGGGCCGAGGTGCGCGGCGGCGGCGTGGTTCGCGGCACGGCCGAAGCGTGCGTCGACGCCTTCGACGCGCAGCAAGGACAGCGGGCCAACGTCTCGGTTCGCAAGAGCGGGCCAACCCGGGCCGTGGCCGGCGGCAAAGCCGAATTCCTGATCGACGTCACCAATAACGGACCGGGCCCTGTCACCAACCTGCGCATCACCGACACCTACGACCCGAGCCTTGAACCCATCGAAGCGACCGACGGCTACACCACCAGCGCCGGCAGCATCGTCTGGGGCATCGACCGATTGCCGGTGGGCAAAACGGTGCGGCTGCAAGTCAATTGCCGTTGTCGACAGGCCGCGGGGCGCGCCTGCAATCGCGTAATGGTCACGTCGGCCGAAGGGAGCCGCGCCGACGACGAGATTTGCGTCGAGATCGCGCCGGCGGCGGGCGCCTTGGAACTCGTGGTAACCGACCTTCGCGACCCGGTGCAGGTTGGGCGTGAGCTGACTTATGAAATCGTGGTTCGCAATACCCGGCAGACGCCCGACCAGCGCGTGGCGCTCACCGTTACCGCGCCGCCTGAAATGACGCCGGTTCGAATTGGCACCGGCGGGCCGCAAGACACGCAGTTTGTCATTGACGGCCGCACCGTGCGGTTCGAGCCAGTGCGCGAGGTGCGTCCCGGCGAATCGGTGCGCTACGAGGTGCGGATGCGGGCCGAGCGTCCGGGCGAGGTTCGCCTGCGGGCGGTGCTCTCCAGCGCCGCGAGCGTCACGCCGATCGTGCAGGAAGAAACGACGTCGATCTCGCAGTAGAACGGCGCTGGTTCGG
This sequence comes from uncultured Pirellulales bacterium, assembly GCA_964461275.1. Lineage (GTDB taxonomy): Bacteria > Planctomycetota > Planctomycetia > Pirellulales > CAYNRE01 > CAYWTU01. The sequence goes on from CAYWTU010000433.1 coordinate 1,305, forward strand.
CGCGTCACGGCGGAATCCCGCACGGACGATTTCGGCTTTGCTCCACATGCCTAGCCCTGCCATTCGGCCGGCGAATGTCTCACATCTCGAGGGCCATCGTGCCACGGCAAGCGGCCGCTGAAAATGGTGTAGGAGTGACCATCGCCGGAAGTTTCCACTGGATAACGTTGTGCGAGTTCTTCCTTGGGCAACCGAGTCCCATCGATGGCAATCCATCCGACGCCTGCGAAGCGTAATCAGCGCGGGCATGTCAGGTTCCTTTGTTCATCTTCTAAGCCGGACCTGTCCCTGTTTCATTCGCCTGTCCCTGTTTCATTCGCCTGTCCCTGATTCATTCGCCAAAAAAACGATCGGTCAACAGCGCCCGCGTTCCACCACCTCGGGGCCGTGGCGGAACATCGGATCGGTTGCCACTACTGTAGTTGACGCCCTATTCGTTCGGCGCCGGAGTTCGCGAGGCGGCCAGTTTCCCTCGCTGCTCAGCTTGCGCAGTCGGGCCAGTATGGGTGCAGGGGAATGTTCACTCGGGGTCGGCCGTAGGTCGCGCGCTGCGGCGTTGCCGTCGCGCGACCTAGATTCACCTGCCGGCGCTCGAATCCAACGCGAAGGGATTGATTGCCATGCGTCTCCGAAAGAATCGAATTCACACACCCGACCGACTCGAGCGTCGCGAATTGCTCAGTGCCGTGCTTGTGGAAAGTGAACCGAATGATCGAAAAACTACAGCCGACGTGGCCGCCCTTGACCCGGCCGATCAAGCCGCTTCGTTGGTGGGCCGGATCGCCAACGCCGACGACCGCGATTTCTATCGTTTCACGGCCCCGGCCAGCGGCGCCGTGCACATTGAGGTCCGGTCGGGCAGCGGACTGACCGGTCAGGTTTCGGTGGAAGACGCCCGCGGCGTCAAGAAGTTCGAATCCGAGCCGCGCGACGGCGTCAACAGCGGCGACTTCAACGTCACGGCCGGAACGACCTACTTCGTCCGCGTCCGCGGCAAGGACAAATCGACCGGCGACTATCGCGTTTCCGTCGACCTGAACCCCAGCGCACCGGCTGCCACGGCAACCGCCGCGGACGTCACCGCCCAGGCGGTCACCATCGTCAATGAAAGCGAGCCGAACAATCGGGCCCGCGAGGCCGATTTCGCCCCGCTTTCAACGGTCAATACGACGCGCCTGCGCGGCGTCTCGACCAGCAGTAATGACAAAGACTTCTTCGTTATCCGCCCTCAACAGGCGGGCACGCTGAATCTACGGGTGTACGGCCCCGCCGGCAATGTGGCCAAGCTCGAAGTGACGAATGTGCTCGGGACAACGCTGTTCCAAACCGAGCCTAACAACGGCGTCAACTCGGGAAGCGTGCACGTCAACGCAAACCAGATTTTGTACATCCGCGTGCGGGCGTCCGGTTCGGCCTCCAGCGCCTACGCGGTCGACGCCGCGCTCACCGCCGATCCGACTCCTGCCTCGGCGGCGCTCGATGAGGCGATTGGCGCAGTGGCCTTGGCCGCCCGCGCCGGCAACGCTTCGCAAACCAGCGTCAAACTGGAAGGCGCCCTAACCGCCTCGTCCGTGGCGCCGCTGGCCTCGGGCAAGGCGACCTATGAGGCCCGCAGCGACCGCACCAAGCTCAGCGTCGAGGTCGAGGATCTGCGCAACGTGCAGAACGTGCAGGTGCGGGTCAACGGAGCGGTTGTGGGAACGGCACGAGTTAATGCCTTGGGGACTGCCGACCTGAATCTGGACTCGCGATTGGGAGCCGCCGTGCCAAAGTTGTCGGCCGGCGCCCTGGTGCAGGTGTACAATGCGGCCACCGGACAGCTGCTGGTGTCCGGGTCGCTGCGTAGTCGGTAGCGACTCGCTCCGGTCACCGACGCCATTGTGGTCGTGCCTGCCGGGCGACAATAAAGACCCATGCGGGCCGCTCGGACGTTGCCAGCAATCGCAGCGTCCCAGCGGCCTTTTTCCATGCGTAGTAAGGCACCACGGAGGAAGGCCGATGGACGGCTCTCGGCTAGTCAGGACAATCCTGACAGCGGCCCACCGCCAGTCAATCATCTGGTGCGATGCAAATTGACCCCACCGCGGTCTGGAACTATAACCGACGAGTCAGCGGTTTATCTCCATTCCCCAGCGGTTTTCTGCCGTCGGCGCCCGTGCGTGGCGGACCGACGACGCCCATGCCGCTCCTCCTCTTGTCCAACGCGCGGATGGCATCAGCCGAACCAGGTAACTCGTCCGATCGGTCGTTGGTCCGACGGCTGCAATCCGGCAACGAAGACGCCGCCACGCAGTTGTACTTGCGCTATGCGCGGCGACTACTAGAGCTGGCCCGGGCCAACACGTCGCCCGACCTGTCGGTCCGGGTCGACGCGGAAGACATCGTACAGAGCGTGTTCCGCACGTTTTTCCGGCGAGCGGCGCGGGGCGACTACGAAGTGCCCGACGGCGAGGAGCTGTGGAAGCTGCTGTTGGTCATCGGTCTGAACAAGATTCGCTCGGTGGGAGCCTACCATCGCGCCGCGCGGCGCAACGTACGGGTCTCGCGAGGCGGCGATGCGCTGGCTCAAGCGGTGGAGGGAAAAGATGTCGGTGACGAAACTTCGCTGACGATCCTCAAGTTGGTGATCGACGAGGTACTGGCCGACCTGACGCCAGCCCACCGTCAGGTTCTGGACATGAGAATTGAAGGGCACGACGTGGCGACCATCGCCGAGGCGCAGGGCCGCTCGAAGCGATCGGTGGAGCGCGTCCTACAAGGGTTGCTGACCGCGCTGGCTGCGGCGATTAAAGAGCCGAACATCGATGAAGACGAGTCAGCTTAACCGCGAGTGGCGCGCCCTCGACGAATCAATCGAGGCGTTTGAAATTGCCAGCAGGCGCGACCCTAACACGCCCTTGGAGGCGTTTCTTCCGAACGACGACCATCCGCAATACGCTGAAATCTTGCTGGAACTTGTTCGGGTCGATTTGGAACAGCGCTGGGAGCGGGGCGAGCCCCGGCCCCTGGACGATTACCTGGCGCGGCACGGCCGCTGGCTGAAGACCACGGCGGCGGTCGAGCAGATCGCTTTCGAAGAGTATCGCGCCCGCCGTCGCGCCGGCCAACAGGCGACGCCCGACGATTATCGACGCCGCTACGGCGTCTCGACCGATCATTGGCCCGTAG
>CAYWTU010000434.1:0-4472 GCA_964461275.1 uncultured Pirellulales bacterium
GACACGTCAAGCGCTGGCAGGATATCGAGGAAGCAATTGACGCCGGCATCGACGTCCACACCACCTGCAATGTGCAACACGTGGAGTCCCTGAACGACGTGGTGGCCCAAGTCAGCGGGGTCATGGTTCGCGAAACGGTTCCCGACGACGTGTTCGATCGGGCCGATGAGTTGACGCTGATCGACATTACGCCCGAGGACCTGCTGGAACGGCTTCGAGCCGGCAAGGTTTATCTGGCCCCGCAAGCCGAACGCGCCCTCCAACATTTCTTTCGCCAAGAGAACTTGGTTGCCCTCCGCGAAATGGCCATGCGACGAGCAGCCGAGCGCGTCCACGTGGACGTACAATCGGCGCGCCAGCGACAAGGGACCGACGCCGTCTGGGCCACGCGCGAATGTCTGCTGGTGTGCGTGGGCCCCAGCCCGTCGTCGACCAAGGTCATTCGAGCGGCCAAAAGGCTCAGCAATTCACTGAATGCCGAGCTGGTGGCAGTGCACGTCGAAAACGATGCAGCCCGTTCGCTCGTCGAGGCCGATCGCGCGCGCCTGGCTGCCAACCTGCGCTTGGCAGAGAGCCTAGGCGCAGAGATCGCCACGCTCACCGGTGAGGACGTCGTCGGCGAAACGCTCGAATATGCACAGCGCCGCAACGTGACCAAAATCGTAATCGGCAAATCGGAGCCCCGTCGCCGCTGGCGGAGCCCAAAGTCGGTGACCGACCGCCTGATTCGCGACAGCAGGCATATCGATGTCTACGTGGTGCGCGGCACGGAAGAACCTCGGGCTCAAGTGAAGATCTGGCATCGAGAACCAGCGGCGTCCGCCCGCGCATGGTGGGGAAGCCTGGCCTTGCTGGGCGGCGTCACGGGAGTGACTTGGCTGTGGGACTGGCTGGGCCTCAGCGAAGGCAACATCATCATGACGTTCCTCTTGGGCGTCGTGCTGACCAGCGTCTTTTTCGGACGCTGGCCCTCGGTGATGGCTTCCATCCTCTCGGTGGTCCTGTTCGATGTGTTGTTTACAGAGCCCTACTACCCCGTCGTGGTCCGTGATTCGCAGTACCTGATCGCCTTCTTCATCATGCTTTGCGTGGGGCTGGTGACTTCGACGCTGATGGCGAGTATCCATCGCCAGGCGGCAGCCTCCACGCTGCGCGAACGACGTACCGATGCCCTATACCAACTGGGACGAAAACTAACCGGCGTCATTGGGCGCAACTTCCTGGCGATCGAAACCGAGCGGGTGATGACCGAGGTTTTCGGTTGCGAGGCAGCCGTTCTCCTCCCGGATGACGGTAGGCTGCGGCCGATTGTCGATCATGCCGCTTCCTTTGCGGCCGACGGCTCGGAGATCGCCGTCGCCCAGTGGGTGCTGGACCATCAACAGCCTGCCGGGCGCGGCACGGACACTCTGCCCGCGGCGCAGGCATACTATCTCCCCCTGGTTTCGCCCGAAGGGACGCTAGGCGTATTGGGGCTGAAGCATCCAGATTTCGACGAGTTTCTGGTGTCCGACGCGCGCTCGCTTGTCGAGGCGTTTGCCAGCTTGTTGGCCATGGCGCTCGAACGCGATCGACTGATGCTCGAATCGCAGGACGCCACGGTGAAGGCCAGCACGCAAGCACTCCGGTCAACACTGTTGGCATCGGTAACGCACGACCTGCGAACCCCCTTGGCCGCCATTGCCGGAGCGTCGAGCAGCCTGCTGCAAGGAGATGCGTCCGCGCCCATGGAACCAGGAATCCGCCGCGAACTGCTGACAACGATCTACGAAGAGTCCGAACATGTTTGCCGGCTCGTCGAAAACTTGCTCCGCTTGACGCAGCTCAATTCCGACCGCTTCGCGCTGGAAAAACAATGGTGCCCGGTTGAAGAGGTGGTCGGCTCGGCACTGCACCGGCTCGACCGCATGCTCCAAGGTCGTTCCGTGACAATTGAGATGCCCAACGAACTGCTCATGGGACATTTCGACGCCGTGTTGATTGAGCAGGTGTTGATCAACCTGTTGGAAAACGCGGCCCGCTACACTCCGTCCGACAGCCCGCTCGTCGTGCGAGCCGATCGTGAGCGCCGGGGTATTGTCATGGTCGTCGAGGATTCGGGCCCCGGCATCGCCCCGCACGAGTTGGAAGCCATCTTTGAGACGTTTCACCGCGGCAGTCGGGTTCGCAGTGACTCGCGCGGGGCGGGACTGGGATTGGCAATCTGCAGGGCCATCGTGCAAGCCCACGGAGGAACGATCACGGCCAACAATCGGCCAGAACGGGGAGCGGCTTTTCGCATTTGGCTCCCCGCCGACGATATGCCGACGGAGATCGCGCAGGCGGCATCGGGCCAAGAGGTCGGAGCATGAGCAACGACGCTCCCCACCCGGCGCTCGTCGCCGTGATCGAGGATGAAGCGCCAATCCGCAAGTTCCTCCGCGCATCATTGACAGCCGAAGGCTATCGAGTGGAAGAAGCGGACACGGCGCAGGGCGGGCTCCGCCTAGTGACTCAACACCGGCCCGACCTGATCCTGCTCGATTTGGGCCTGCCTGACCGCGACGGTAAAACGCTGTTGACCGAGATTCGCGGTTGGTCGGACGTGCCCGTGATCATCCTCTCCGCACGCGACCAGGAGCGCGAAAAGGTGATGGCGCTCGACGCCGGGGCAGACGATTACCTTACCAAGCCGTTTGGAGTCAGCGAACTGTTGGCGCGCATTCGCGTGGCCCTCCGGCATCACTCCCGTATGACTTCGCCATCGGCGTCGTCAGAATCGCTCAATTATCGCGATCAACGTTTGCGCGTCGATTTAGCGGCGCGGCGGGTCTTTCTGAACGACGAAGAGGTCAAGCTGACGAAGATTGAATTCGATTTGCTGTCCATGCTCGTGCGTCACGCGGGACGCGTGCTGACGCATCGCGCGTTGCTCAAGGAAGTCTGGGGGCCCAATGCTGCGCATGAGACGCATTACGTGCGCGTGTTCGTGGCCAACTTGCGTAAGAAGATCGAACCCGAACCCGCCCGCCCGCGCTACGTCCTCACCGAACAAGGGGTGGGATATCGGTTCCGAGAATCGGACCCAACCGCTGACGAATAACCCACGTTATTCGCCTGCCGCTTGACCACATCGACGGATCGTCATGGGAGTTACAGAAACGGCGTCGTGCGCCAGTCGGCCCTTCCCACCGCTGGTCGACTGGAGCGGCCCAACTCTCGTGAAGAGCCTTGGGCGGTGACCACCAGGCCTGTTGCTCGTCAGCACGACGGCGCGGCGCCGCGGTCCTTGAGCCATCAACACGCAGAGGTTAACCGATCCTCATCGCATCATTCATCTCCCGTCCGGGCAGAGTGGAACACCGCCCGTCGCGCCGTTGTAAATCACTTGCCGTTCGCCTGCTGAGGCTGATCGTCCGGGGCGCTGGCGCCCAACATGCCTATGAATTTCCAGGCTGCCGGGTCGCTGGGCAGGTTCCGGCCTAAGGTTAGGTAAATCGTCGCCAGTTGGCGCTTCGTTTCCGGCGCTAAGAACGACAGGTGCTGCACCGGCCGTCGCCGCAGTTCGTCCGCCACCAGGTTCATGGCCAACGTGTTCAACCCGTCATAGCCGATCGGAAACTTGCGAGCGTTGGCCTGTCGGTCGCCCACCGTGGGCCGCACGGCGCTTGTAGGGTCTGCGCTGTGCCCGGCGCCTAAGTAGTGACCCACTTCGTGAACCAACACCTCCAGCCGTTCGCCTTCTGAATGGTGCTGCGGCCATTCGCGAATCAAGAGGCAGGGAAAAAACGGTCCCGGAATGCCCCCCAAACGCGTCGGCCCGTCCGGTCGCGCGTAAAGACTGGTGAACCCAATGGCCAACTGCCCCGGCGCCGGTTTGGCCTGTGTTACGAACTCGCGCAGCAAAAGCTCGAACTGGTCGATCGAGTCGTCGCTGGACCAAGTTTCGTAACCATCTATTTCGAGCCGCATGCGACAGTGCGCCTCAATGATCTTCGACGCTTCTTCTACGCGCCGGCGGAGCCGCGCCTGCCAGACGGACGGCTGGGCCACTTCGTTGTCGTCGACCATTAACTTGACGCGCACCACACCGACGGACGTTTCGCTGTCGGCCGCTTGGGCGGCGATCAGCGGCTCATCGCCGGGCGGGTGGATCCACGCCAGTCGCGCTGGGTCGGCCAGCGGCACATGTTCCAGCAACAGCCGCTGGTCGTGCTCGACGATCTGATAGACATTGCCGGGCTGCAGCTTAAAGTACCGCGGCTCGCCGCGGTCGCGGTAGGCCAGCGAGACCGACTGGCCGGCGGTCAGTGCTTGCGACACGCTGGGCGCAATCACAAAGGTATCGCGTCGACCGGCGGCGCGATCGATGGCAAACGTCACCGACCGTTCGGATTGATTGGCGACGACGATATACCCGGCGCACGCTGGCCGGGCACACGCCAACGTGAGGACGACGACCCCGCACGCCTGACGGGCGCGACCGTTTCTTC
>CAYWTU010000435.1:0-4465 GCA_964461275.1 uncultured Pirellulales bacterium
CTTGGTTGTTCAGCGGATTGAACGGCGAAGAAATGTGTTCGTGGACGACCTTCCATTTGCCGTCGATGCGGCGATAGACGACGGTCACGCGCAGCCACGACTGTCCGATCGGATCATCGGCGGGCGTGGGTACGAAGTGGTGCAGTCCGTGAAAGATCGCGATATCGCCGGCCACGTGAATCGTGAGGTCGCGATGCTCGGATCGGAAGGTCTCCGGAAAATACGGTAGGCAGTTGGCCCAGGCGTCGCGAATCGCGTCCTTGCCGACGGTCTTGTACGGCGGGATGGCGTCGTACAGGACTGTGTCGGGCAGATAGTCGGCCGTCATAGCGTCGACGTCCTTCGCTTCCAAAGCGGCCGACCAATTGGCGATCAGGCGGCGTATCGCGGCCTCGTCTTGTTGCGTGTTGATGTTTCTGTTGTTCATGTTGAGCTTTGGTTTAGCCGGTGACACGGGTGTACTTCGCGGTCATGAACTGCGTCCACGAGCCGTCCGGGTTTTGAAACCGCGACGTCAGCAGGTAATGGTCCTGGTCGACTATTTCGATGATGTCGTGATACTTCGCCGTCGTCCCGTCATCGGCGAAGCTCGGGCCTTCGGACTCGAGCGTCAGCACTTTGCGAGCGGCGTCAAGTTGGCCATCGTAAGGCCACAGATGAGTCATGCACTCGGAGACGAACGACCCCACAAAGCGTCGTTTGGCGGGGTCGAATCCGAGCGTGGTGACGGACAAAAAAAGTTGGCCAGCGGGATCTGCGCTTTCCATTTCTCCCAACGTCCAGAGCGACCCTAAGGACCGCGTCGCTTGCCTCCCCGTCGTTTTCGACGGCGGCTGGTCCGGTCCCATGATGCATTCGGACTCGATATTCCAGTCGCCCACAAGCTGGAGGAGCCATTCGTGTTCGGGAGTCGGTTCAGGCACTTGCGTCATCTTTGTCGGCTCCTTTCGTGGCGTTGGCCGTTGGGAGTTCTCAGTTCTCGTGGAAATCGTTCTCACGTTCCCATTCAAACCCGGAAAACCACGCCTGGAATTCAATATATAGGCACGATCGTGGCGAACGAGCCGGGCGGAATCGCCGGAAACCCGGACGCTACCGCGGAAACTTCCCTTCGGCCAATTCCCGGTCCCATTCGTCCATCAGCGGCCAATGAGTGGCGCAGGTGCCAAAGTCGGCCATGCCCAGGTAGCTTTCCAGCCGGGCGATGGTTTGGTCGAGTTGGGCGTCGTTCTTTTTGAAGATCGGCCCGTGGCTGGGGAGCAGCCATTTCACGTCGCTTTGCCGGATCCGCTTGAGCGACTTGATGAACGCCGGAATGTCGCTGCCGTGGTGCGCGTCGATGTTCCCCACGCAGCCGTCGCGATAGATGTTGTCGCCGCTGAGGAGCAAGTCACCGATGCGAAACGACAACTGGCTGTCGGTATGGCCTGGGGTGTGCCAGACTTCGACACTCACCCCGCCGACCTTGAGAGCGTCGCCGTCGTCGATCGTGCCGTCGATTTGAACCGGGGGCATATCGAGGTGAATATCCTGGGCGGCTACTTCGGCGAAGGTCTTGAGTTTGTCGCCGGTGGTGAGCGCCTCCAAAGCCAGCGGATGACAGAGGACCTTGGCCTTGAGTATCTGCTTGGCTTTGGCCACGCCTTGCGCGTGATCGACATCGGCGTGGGTGGCGATTACGCCTTGGCAATTCTGCAGGGGGAAGTCGAGTTGCCGGATCAACTCGACGATCTCTTCGACCGTGTCCTCATAGCCGATGTCAACCAGCAGCCAATCGCCGCCGTCGTAAATCAGGTACACGTTGCAGCCAAGCCGCTGGCCGGCCTGATAGTTCAACTCCAGGACGTGCGGAAAGACCGGTTTGCGCTCCAGCATGGCGGGCCCTTTGTTGTGCGAAACATCACCAAAAAAGTTAAGGACGCGTCTACGACAGAACAAGCATGCAGCCGATGACGATCAAACGGCAGCGCGGCCACCCTGCGTCGTCGGGAGTTCGATCGTCATTTGCGTGCCTCGGCCCGGCTCGCTTTGAACGCGGATTCTTCCGCCGTGGCCTTCCACAATCTTTCGCGCCGTCGGAAGACCCAGCCCGGAGCCGCCGGACTTGGTGGAGTAGAACGCCTGGAAAATCTGCGCTTGGGTCTTATCGTCCATGCCCTGACCCGTGTCGATCAGGTCCAAAAGCACGCGGGTCGGGTCGGAAGAGGTGCGAATCACCAACTGCCCGCCGTCGGGCATTGCCTGCTGTGCGTTGAGGACCAGATTCATGAATGCCGAGCGAAACAGTTCTACGTCCAACAGCACCATCGGCAGATTCGGGTCGGCGTAGCGTACAATTTCGATTCGGGCGGCTGCGGCCTGCGGCTGATAGAACTCCAAGATGCGGTCAATCTCGCGATTCAAGTCGGTCGCCACCATCTTCAAATTGCGGACGCGGGCAAAGTTCAAAAACTCGTCCAAGATGTCCTGCAGACGCTGGCACTCGCGTTCGACCATTTGGATCTTGGCCAGCGCTCGGCGTTCGCGGGGCGTGGCCGCCTCCGAAAAATCCTCGGCTAGCAGCTCCATATTGAGCCGAATGGTCGAGAGCGGGTTTTTGATTTCGTGGGCCAACCCGCCGGCCAAGGCAGCGATCTCCGTATATTGCTCATACAGCCGTCGGCTCAGTTCGTCGGGCGGAGGCAAGGCGGGAAGCGCCCCCGCCGGCCCGCGCGCAGCCGTGCGGCTCGGCACGGGCTCGTCGGGTGTGGGTGAAAGTGTTGTGTCGGTCATCATTGGCGAGCCGGGCAAAGCGGCGAAGGACACAGCAAATCGCCCGTCGGTTGCGGCGGCAACCGACGGGCGTGGTTCACTGGACGCTGAACGTGACATCTGGCACCTGCAGACTAGCCGCCCGATTGCTCACGGAGCACCGCCTTGCGGCTGAGTTTGACGCGGTCCTGCTCGTCGATGGCGATCACCTTAACCTGCATGTAGTCGCCCACTTTACAGACTTCGCCCACACTCGACACATACGCCTCGGCCAACTCGCTGATGTGGCACAAGCCGTCCTTGCCGGGCAGGATTTCAATGAACGCGCCGAAGTCCTTGACGCTGGTCACGCGGCCATCGTAGATCTTGCCCACCTGCACGGTCTCGGTCAGCGCCTCCACGCGGCGCATGGCCTGCTGCGCTCCTTCGGCGTCGAAGCTGGCCACGATCACCACGCCGTCGTCGTCCACTTCGATGGTGGCGCCCGTCTGCTCTTGAATGGCGCGAATCGTCTTGCCGCCCGGGCCAATCAGTGCGCCGATCTTGTCCGGGTCGATCTTGGTGCGCAGCAGTCGAGGCGCCCACGGGCTCAATTCGGCCCGCGGCCGGCGAATGGCGCCGAGCATTCTCTTCAGAATCTCGATTCGCGCATCGCGTGCCTGTTGCAAAGTGGCGCGGATGATCTCTTCGCTAATCCCGGCGATCTTCAGGTCCAACTGGATGCCGGTTACGCCGTTCTGCGTCCCGGCCACCTTGAAATCCATGTCGCCGTAGTGATCCTCGTCGCCGATGATGTCGGTCAGCAACGTCCACTTGCTGTCGCTTTCCTTGACCAAGCCAATCGAAATGCCCGCCACGGGATTGGTGATGGGCACTCCCGCCGACATCAGCCCCAACGTGGCGCCGCAGACGCTGGCCATCGAGCTGGAGCCGTTCGACTCCAAGATGTCCGAGATCACGCGGACCGTGTAGGGGAACTGCTCGGCGTCGGGCATGACCGGGTTGACGCTCCGCTCGGCTAAGGCGCCGTGGCCGATTTCGCGCCGGCCGGGTCCGCGGATCGGTCGACACTCGCCCACCGAGAATGGCGGGAAGTAATAGTCGAGCATGAACCGCTTCGAGTATTCCTCGATCAAGCCGTCCACGCGCTGTTCATCGCGTGGCGTACCCAAAGTGATCGTGACCAACGCCTGGGTTTCGCCGCGCTGAAACACGGCCGAACCATGCACCCGCGGCAAGACGTCGACCGCGCATTCGATGTTGCGCAAGTCCTTGCCGCCGCGCCCGTCGGGACGCGTGCCGCTGAGGATTAGGTCGCGAACGACGCGATATTCCAAGTCGTGCCAGGCGCGGTTGAAATCGTCCGCGCACAGCGTTCCTGCGGCCGCCGGATCGGGAATGAGCGCCGCCAAAGCCTCGGCCTTCAGGGCGCTGACCGCCTCGGCGCGGGCCTGCTTGCCCACGGTCTGCTTAACGGTGCGGAAGCGGTCGTAGAACTTGGCCTTCAACGGGGCTTCGGCCGGATTGGCCGGGGGGGGCGTGAACTCGACCTTGGTCACGCCCACCTTGGCGAACAGCTCTTCTTGCAGGTCGCAAATCTCACGCACAATGCGACGGGCCTCCATGACGGCGGCGGCCATCGTTTCCTCGGGCAGTTCTCGCGCAACTCCTTCGATCATCAGCACCGAGTCGCGACTGGCGGCCACGATGAGAT
>CAYWTU010000436.1:0-4458 GCA_964461275.1 uncultured Pirellulales bacterium
CAGTTGGCCAAGACCGGTTGGCAGGAACTGGCCGCCGAGCTGTGGAGCGACTTGTTGGCCAATTCCAAGCTCTCGGTTCCCGGCCCGTATGAAGAGTTGATCCTCATTCCCGAAGGTCCGCTGTGGTACGTGCCGTTCGAGGCGCTACAAACGTCGGCGGGCGCGGAAACCGTATCGCTGATTACCAAGCTGCGGATTCGCTGCGCTCCGACCTTGGCACTGGCGGTGAGCGACGGAGGCGCGCCGGTCGGCGAAGGACGCACGGCGGTATTCGCAGGCAAGCTCTTTCCGCGCGACAATGCGGCCGTAGCCCAGGCCGCTTTTGAAGATTTGCGGCGGGTGATTCCGGGCGCCTCGATCGTGTCGACGCCGTTGCCCGGTCCGGCGAACTTGTTCGCCGCCACGTTCGACCGGCTGATTGTGCTGGACGATTTGGATTCGCAATCCGCAGGGCCCTACGATTGGGCGCCGTTGCCCCCGAATAAACCTGTCGACGGCCATCCGTTGTCGGCGTGGATGACGTTGCCCCTGGCTAGTCCCCGCGAGATCATCCTGCCAGGGTTTCACACCCCGGCCGAATCGGCGCTCAAGAAGGCGGCCAAGGAAGGGGCCGGCGACGAGGTCTTTCTGTCGGTTTTGGGGATGATGGCCGGCGGAACGCGCACGGTGCTCCTCAGCCGGTGGCGAACCGGCGGGCATTCGGCCACCACGCTGGTTCGCGAGTTTACGCAGGAACTGGCCCACGCGTCCGCAAGCGAGGCATGGCAGCGGGCGGTGTTTGCCGTCCAAGAATTGGAGCTCGATCCGGAACAAGAACCGCGGTTGGAGGTGGCCAAGAAACAGGATCCGCCCAGGGCGTTGCATCCGTTCTTTTGGTCGGGCTACTTGCTGGTTGACACGGCGCACCGGGTTCGCGACGCTGCGACGGATGACGTCGATGACGCGCCCGCCGAAGAAGATCGACCTGTCGAGGCGGCCAGCGACGCACAGCAGCGCGAGGGCGCCGCGGTTTTTTAGGGGCCCCGCGCGATCGCCGTAACCACTGGGCCAAGGATTGGCTGGCATGACGAGTTTTGTTGCTTCGCTGTCCAACTACGAATTCGTCGCTCCGCGGAAAATCGTCTTCGGCTGGGGACGCCGCGCCGAGTTGGGGCAGGTCTTGGCGCCGCTGGGGCGGCGCGTGTGGGTCGTGAGCGGATCGCGCACGCTGGAGCAAGCAGGCGTGTTGGAAGAATTGCGCGCAACCGTCGCCGCTTGTGGAATCCACTGGCTGCCGCTCGCCACGATTTCGCGCGAGCCGGAAGTAGGAGACGTCGATGGTGCGACGGCCGCCATGCGGCGGGAAGGTTGTCGGCCGGACGACCTGGTGCTGGCGGTGGGCGGAGGATCGGCGATTGACTTGGCCAAGGCGGCGGCGGCTCTGGCGCCGCAGCGCGAAGTGGCGTCGGTGTCCGAATACCTCGAAGGCGTCGGCCGTGGGTTAAGGCTGGCGTTGGCGCCGTTGCCGCTGGTCGTCGTTCCCACCACCTCGGGCACGGGAAGCGAGGCAACCAAGAACGCGGTTATCTCCAGTTGCGATCCTGTGTACAAAAAGAGCCTCCGCGACGACCGCATGATGCCGGCCGTGGCGCTCGTCGATCCGGAACTTACGGAACGCCTGCCGGCGTCGGTCACCGTGGCGACCGGCATGGACGCCATCACGCAGCTTATTGAAAGCTACCTTTCCCGCCGCGCCCGGCCGTTGCCGGCGGCGCTGGTTGAGTCGATCTTACCCGCGGCGCTCGAGGCCTTGCCGCGGGCGGTTGCCAATGGCTGCGACCGCCACGCCCGTGAGAACATGGCCCACGCGGCGCTCTGTTCGGGCGTGGCGCTGGCCAATTCGGGTCTGGGGTTGGCCCACGGCGTGGCGGCGGCGCTGGGCGCGCAGCACGGTGTGTCCCACGGCCTGGCGTGTGCCGTGATGCTGCCGGTGGCCCTGCGGGTCAATCGGCGGGTTTGCACCGCGGCGTTGGCTCGCTTGGAACGGCTGGCCCAGGGCCGCCAAGACCTTCCCGACGACTCAGCGGCAGCCGACGCGTTTGTGTCCAGGATCGAAAATCTGGCGCGATCGCTGGGTGTGCCCGCCCAGTTGCGCGATTTAGGCGTCCCGCGCGAGGCTCTGGCGGCGCTGGCCGACGGTTCTCGCGGCAACAGCCTGGACGGCAACCCTGTCCAGCTCGAAGGCGGGCAGCTTGCCGCGGTCTTGGAGAGCGCCTGGTGAACGATTTTCGGCGCATCGTTGTCGCGGGCCTTTCACCTGCCTGGCAGCAGATCGTGCTGCTCGACGCGCTGCATCTGGGCGAAGTGAACCGCGCCGCCGAGGTTCACTGGTGCGCCTCGGGCAAGGCGCTCAACGTGGGCCGGGCCTTGCACGCGCTGGGCTCGTTGCAAACCACCGTGGCGCTCGTCGGCGGTTCCAGCGGTCAGCAAATCCAGGCCGAGTGGGCCGCCGAGTCGCTCGACGCCCGTTGGGTGCATGCCGACCGGCCAACGCGGGTTTGCACCACGCTCATTCAGCGCCGCACGGGAATGGTCACCGAACTGGTCGAAAACGCCGCCGATGTCGGCCTTGGCGAACTCCACGCGTTCGAGCGGGCGTATCGCGATGCCGCCGGCAACGCCGCTCTGGTGGTCCTCACCGGATCGCTTCCCGCCGGCGCGCCGCAAGACTGGTGGTTGCGGGCGCTTACCGCCTGCCCCTGTCCGGCAATTCTCGACGTTCGCGGACCTGAATTGATGGCGGCCTTGCCGGCCCGGCCGCTATTGGTGAAACCCAATCGCGAGGAGCTGGGGCGGACCGTGGGCCGAAATCTCGCCGGTGAAGCTGAGACTTGGACGGCCATTCAAGAGCTGTTGGCGATGGGAGCGCAGTGGGCGCTCGTGACCCAAGGGACTGGCCCAGCCCTGTTGGCAGGCGCCGGTGGACGTTGGCGAGTCTTGCCCCATCGCGTGACGAGTGTTAATCCGATTGGTTGTGGCGACTGCTTGGCGGCCGGCATTGCGGCAAACCTTGTGCAGCACGCGGCCGATGTTTCCAGCCCGACCATCGAAGAAATGCTGGCGGCGGTGCGCCATGGAATGGCCGCCGCGGCAGAGAACGCGGGGACAATATTGCCGGCCCGGTTGAATCGGCGTCGCGTCGAGGAGTTGGCCCACTCGATTGCCATGCAAGCAATTGAAGCGAACTCCCGATGAGCAAGGGACCGACGTCCCCCACTCGCCGCCTTCGGTACGCAGCGTTGCCGCGCTACCGCATCGGCGCAGTGCGAAACTTGTAAACTACCGGCGCCAGGGGCACGCCCCACTCGCTTTGAAAATTGATGTGCTGGCTGCTGTTGAGCGACAGTTCGTAATCGCGATCCGGCTCGAGCGTCACGGGCAACGTACAGACCGTCCGATCGTCGGACCACGCGCCCAGCTTGCCGGCAGGCGATTGCGGCATGCTCGGCCCGCCGCCGGTCCACGACATGCCCCCGCCCATCGGCACGTCGAACGTCACTCGCAGCGCGTCAAGGCTGGGGTCGACGCCCTCGGCCCCTTGCGGCGGCTCGAACTTCACGATCGTGGGTACGCGCACGCGGGCCGCCGTTGCTTCATCGGCCCCGCGGGTGGCGAACCAGACGGCCGTCGGCAGCGCCGACTGCTGATTCTTGCCGCGAAAATTGGTATGGCTCTTGGAGTTCACGCCCACGCGGAAATAGCCGGCCGGCGACAGCTTTACCGGCAACACGCAAGTGCGGGCGTCGATCCACTTTCCAGGGCGGGCCGAATCGGTGGGTGGAAATAGCGGCGGGCCGCCGGTCCAACTCATTCCGCCCGACATGTCGCGGTCGAACGTAATCGAGATTTCCGCCAGGGCCGGATCGACGTCGGTTGCGCCGCGCTCGGGGACCGTCTTGATCACCGTGGGCGGTTGGGCTTCGGGCGCAGCGGCATTTGCGGCAAGAACTGGTCGCTGGGAAACCTGCCCCCCCGCCAAAACGCCGGCGACGCCCGTCGTGCGATGTGCCGCCCGCAGCGCACGCAGCAATTCCAGTACGCGCTCGTGGTTCTCTGGCGTTTGAAGCACAACCAGGCTGCCATTGTCGTCAGTCACGCTGACGACTCCCGGCCCGCCGCTCGCAATCCAGGAGTCGGGGACGACGGTTGCCGTCATGATCTTAAGCAACTCATCCGCGTCTCGCGTCAGATCGGCCACGGGATAAACGCGGGTCACGGCATGTTTGTTGGCGACCTCGCGACTCGTGATCAGCAACACACCGTCCCGAATCACGTACGCCAGGTCGAGTTGTTCGAGAATCAATCGCAGCGCGGATTTCCGCGAGACTCCTCGCAACGCGAGGGTGACGGGGGTATCCGTGCCGACGCCGATATCGTCCAGGTGCTTCAGGATCGCTCCGATGCTGTCGTCCATCTGGG
>CAYWTU010000437.1:0-1594 GCA_964461275.1 uncultured Pirellulales bacterium
GCAGCAAAGACAATCGGCCTAGTCGCGCTGGGATTGGCACTCCCGCTGTTCATCCCAACGCCTGTTCCGGCGGCCGCGCCCGCCAACCGCTACTTCGAGACGCGAACCTCCGTCTGCCACGACGGCCGGCTCGATGCGCTGCACAAACGTTTTCGCGAGCACACCACGAAGTTGTTTGAGAAGCACGGCATGACGAACGTCGGCTATTGGACGCCGGCGGACGGAGACGACGCCAAGACCACGCTGGTTTACATCCTGGCCTATCCGAGCAAAGAAGCGCGGGCCGCGGCGTGGAAGGCGTTCATGGCCGATCCCGATTGGAAGAAGGCCCGCGAGGAATCGGAAAAAGACGGACCGATCGTCAAACAAGTCATCTCGAAGTTCCTGACGGCAAGCGACTACTCGGCGATCAAATAGTCGGCCGAAGTCGGCGGCACAAGCCGGCGCGGCCTGATTCGCTGCTCCGCGGGCCCGCTGCGCCAAAGCCACCGACCGTCGGCCCGACCAAGACCGCACAGAAATTCTCCCAGCCGTTCGTTCCGTTTTCGCACACATTCTCAGTTCAACCAAGGAACGCGGCATGAGCGCTGGTTGCTTGCCGGCCACAGGCCCGCCCACGGCGGCCGACACGTTGCCAACGTGGTTCATCAACTCGGACGATCCTGCGGTGCGACAGTACGCCGAGCGGGTCGCGGCCGGCGCAACCGACCAAGTCGATCTGGCCTTGAAACTGTTTTACGCGGTCCGCGACGACATCCGCTACACGGCCTACGGGCTGCGGATGGAGCGTGAGCACTTTCGCGCCAGCAACGTCCTTGCCGAAGGCAAAGGCTGGTGCGTCACCAAGGCCTGTCTGTTGGCGGCCGTCTCGCGGGCGATGGGGCTGCCTTGCCGCTTGGGTTACGCCAACGTTCGCAACCACCTGGCCACCGAGAAGCTGTTGGCCCGGATGGGGACCGACATCTTTTACTACCACGGCTACAACGAGTTCTGGCTCGAAGGCCGCTGGGTCAAGGCGACCGTGGCTTTCAATCGCAGCCTGTGCGAGAAGGCCCGCCTCGCACCGCTCGACTTCGACGGCCGCACCGACTCGCTGTATCACCCCTTCGACCTTGATGGCCGCCGGCATATGGAGTACCTGCACGAGTACGGCTCGTTCAGCGACTTGCCCTATGAGGCAATCCTGACCAAATTTGCCGAGGTCTATCCGCTGATGCTGTGGGACGGACAGGCAGCCGATTCGCAACGGGCGCTAGAGTCGCTGCTCGCAGGGCGAGCCGATGAGCGAGCGACGGCGTCGGCACTAGAAGGCGATTTCGAGGCGGAAATCGCCGCCGAAACAGCAGCCAAATTGGCTCGGAAAAAGAGTTAACAGGCGGCGGGCCGCTTCGAACGCGTTACGGCGTGGCGAACGGATCGTCTTCCTCGGCAACCGGTGCGGCAGCAGGCGCATCGTCGGCCGGCATCTCTTCGGCTGGGGCGTCACCGAACGGATCGTCTTCCACCGGGGCGGAATCATCCGCGGCAGGCGCATCGTCGGCCGGCATCTCTTCGGCTGGGGCGTCACCGAACGGATCGTCGGCCGCCGGGGCGG
>CAYWTU010000437.1:1694-4446 GCA_964461275.1 uncultured Pirellulales bacterium
GCCGGCATCTCTTCGGCTGGGGCGTCACCGAACGGATCGTCGGCCGCCGGGGCGGAGTCATCCGCAACAGGCGCATCGTCGGCCGGCATCTCGTCGGCTGGGGCGTCACCGAACGGATCGTCGGCCGCCGGGGCGGCATCGTCCGCAGCAGGCGCATCGTCGGCCGGCATGTCGGCGGCCGGTTCATCGGCGAACGGATCGGCGGCCGGCTCTTCAACGGGCATCGCCGGTCTGGCGGGCGGCGCGGGCGTCGGCTCTTGATCGGCGAACGGATCGGCGGCCGGCACTTCAGCGGGCATCGCCTGTCGGGCGGGCGGCGCAGGCGCCGGCTCTGGATCGGCGAACGGATCGGCGGCCGGCACTTCAGCGGGCATCGCCTGTCGGGCGGGCGGCGCAGGCGCCGGCTCTGGATCGGCGAACGGATCGGCGGCCGGGGCCGGCAACTCGGTGGCCGGGTTCTCCTCGCGCGGCGCGGGTTGTTGGAACGGGTCGGCCTGACGCTCGTCGAGGGGTTCGCGGGGCGACATCGGCGCGGGCTCGGTCACGTCGGGGCGCGGTCCGACAATCCGTTGGTAACGTCGCCGACGCAGTTCTTCGCGTTGTTCGTAGGCCAATACACGGCCCTTGGCTCGATGCTTTTCCAGCGTCATGCGGTCGTGCCCTTGGACTCGCTCCAAGGCCTTGCTGACGCCTCCGAATTTTTCCGCCTGCGCCCCTTCGATTTGGGCCCCCATGGTGAAATCGGCATCCGCCTCGTCGGACCGACCGGAGCGCAAATACGACAGCCCGCGAAAGTAGTAGCAACGCGGGTCATTCATGCCGGCGTCGATAGCGCCGGACAAATACGTTTGGGCGTTGAAATAATCGCCCGTGTTAAAGGCGTGGACGCCTTGGCCGTAGAGCTGCATCACCGCCGCCTCTTGTGCCCGCGCGGCGGCGGTCGAGAGGCCCATCGTAAGCGCCAAGGCAAGACTCAAAATCAACCGGTGCATGACCATCTCCGCGGGAACCGTCGGCCGGCAATGCAGCGGGCCGAGTTGTGAATGCTCAGTAGGTGCAACGTCAACGGCAGGCGTCTGTGGTCTATCGTAGTTACCAGCGCGGCGCGGGGCAAATATCGGCGACCAGTACGGAGCGGTCGTCCTTACAATCGCTACACGTGATTCCAGCCAATTGACCTTGGCGTTCTCGCCCCCCTACGGCAACGGCTTGACCATGAGATTCTTGTAGTGCACCACGCTGCCCGGGTCGTGTTGCTGCAGGGCCACGTAGCCCTTGGCGTGAGTGTTCTTTTCGTCCGTGAAGTCGACGACGACTTCCTCGTTGACCTTGATGATGATGTGATTGCCGTTGGCGATCACGTGCTGAGTCCACCAAGTGTCGTCCGGAACGAGTTGTTTCTTGACGTCCACAAAGTTGTACAGGCTGCCGGTGCGCTTGGGGTCGGGACTGCTGTTGTTCACCTGGGCTTCGTACCCCTTGGGCCACTGAGGACCGAATTCGGTGCGAAAATACATGCCCGAGTTGCCGCGGCGATTTAGCTTCACCTCGGCCTTGAATTCCAGGTTGGCGAACTCGTGGGTCATGTAGAACAAGTGGCTGCGGCTGCCGCGGCCCACGATCATCCCGTCTTCCACCTTCCAGTTCTCGGGCTTCTCATTGGCCTTCCAGCCCTCCAGCGTCTTGCCGTCAAACAACGTTATCCAGCCGTCCGCCGCCGGCTCGTCGGCGGCGGCAGAGACGCCCATGGTCAATGTCCAAGCCAAAATTCCGCCCAAGACCAAATTTCTTTGCATCATCCAACTCCGATTGAGCCCTTGTCGCCCAGAGGCGTTCCCAAATGCCCGGTCCCCTGACGGTCACACGATGCCGCGCCGGGTTCAGGGGTTTTTCGTACCGAACAAGAAAACGATCAGAAGGCGCTACTCGGCGTGGCACAAGCCACAGTTCTGGGTCACCTTCAGCGTCTCCGCTCGCTCCAACTTTTGCGATGCCTCGGCGCCCGGGTAGTGGCAGCGGGCGCAACAATTGTCGGCGAAACTGAAGCCGGCCAGCGCCGACCGGCGCGGGGCGGGGGCCAAGGCCACTCCCCCCTCCGCGTCCCGTACCTCGAACGCCGCCGGCCGTGTCAGGTCGGGGCGACAGGCCGGTCCCAAGTTCAGGCCGTCCAACCGCGCCACCACCATCAGTGGCGAACGAATGCGCCCCATTTCGGTCCTCGGCGTCAAGCCCACCAGCTCGGGCTTGCCCGCCGTAAATGAAATTTCGTCTTCGCCCCACAGCCCGCCGAGTGTCATGGAGAGCACCACGCCCGCCAGCACCGCCAAAGCGAATTGTCCAACGGGCTGCCAGGGTAGCTGCATGGACCGCGCCGCTGTGCGCCTCCGGGGCGCCGGCTGCAAGGTGCGCGGTGTGCGCCGGGTGCGCGTCAACGGCCGCAACGACTCGTACTTGCGGCTGGCCAGGTGCCCGCTATAGCTAGGCAGGCTTCGGCTCTCGTCGGGCGAAACCGCCTCCTCGAAAACTTCAATGGCAGGTTGCAGCGCTGTGGCCAACCGGCGGCACGAGGCGCAGCACGCCAGATGATGCTCGACCGCCACGTCCAGCGTTGACGAGCCCGTGGGAAACGGCCCTCGTGTAAGCACCTTGAAGACACCGTCGCAATTCACGGGCGTGGGCTTCCTGTCGGGCGGCAGATTTCGTCGGCGGAATCACGGGCAGCGACCCGCATCGTCCTTATTGTGCGCTTCGG
>CAYWTU010000438.1:0-4433 GCA_964461275.1 uncultured Pirellulales bacterium
GATGGCTGCCGGTTCCGGCTCGGTCGAGTCGGCGAAGTCGCGTTTGCGGCGGCCGCACAGCCAGGCCTTGCCGCCGTGGGCAGCCGCTCGCCAGACGTAGTGGCCGTAGGTGCCTTCCAACAGCCGCGGTCCGTGCCAGGCAGCGCCGTCGGCGGTCCAGGCGGCGTAGCCCAGGTGTTGATTCAGGTCGCGATGTTTTGGCGCCGCGGCGCCGCAATACCACGTTCCGGTGTAGACGAACAGCTTGTCGTGAAAGACCAAGAAATGGGGGTCGCGGGTATCGCGCCCCGCGACGTGAAAGCGGTGCACCGTTCGCCAGTCTTGACCATCGACTGAACTGAGCACGATGACGCTGGCCGAGGGATGCACGCCATGGCCATCGGGACAACTGCGCAGCGTCAGGTAGTAGCGGCCTTGAAAGCTGCACAGATCGGTGAAGGCATTGTGCTCGCCGTTGTGAAACACTCGGCGGACCGAGACGATGTCGACTTGCGGCAAATCGGCGGACGACGCGGCCCGGCAGGCGTATCCCCAAACCAGGCAAGCTAGGGCGATCTGCAAAGCGAGTGAACGCATGGTGATCCAACTGGAGGGTGGTTGGGCCATCGCCAGCAATGCCAGCGGGGTAGCGGCGTTTGACCTTGCCGGCCACCGTGGCCGGGGCTATTCTCCCCGGTCCGCTGGCGCAACGCCAGCTTTTGCGCAACCGGGCCGCTCAAGGAGGAGCCGCCATGGAAACCCCGCAACAACCCACTTGGCCCCGCAATCGTCCGGCTATTTGCCGCTGGCGCGCCTGTGCGCTGGTTGGGAGCGCCGTGGCCACCGCGGCGCTATCGGGCTGCGGCGTTGCGTCGCACGGCCGCAACATGGAAGGCGTGCGGATGTTTCAGCAGGGCTACTACCAAGGGGCCTTGCAGAAATTCCAGGATGCGCTCTACTCCGACACGAACAATCCCGATTCGTACTACAACCTAGCCGCCACGTATCACCGGATGGCGCAACTGCCCGGCGGCAAGGCCGAGGACAAGGACCAGGCCGAGCGATACTACAACCAGGCCCTCGACCGCGACCCAAACCATCGCGACGCCTATCGCGGATTGGCGGTGCTGCTGGCTGAGCAAGACCGCTCGAAAGAGGCGTTTCGATTGCTCGAGGGTTGGGTGCAGCGGAATCCTACGCTGTCCAACGCGCGGATCGAACTGGCGCGCTTGCACGACGAATTTGGCGATCGGCAGGCGGCCAAAGAGCATCTGCTCGAGTCGCTGGCGCTGGAGCCCTACAACTCGCGGGCGCTGGCGGCGCTAGGCCGCATTCACGAACAGATGGGCAACCCGCAGCAGGCCCTGGTCGACTACCAACGGTCGCTGTGGCACGATCGCTTCCAACCTGAGGTGTCGGCCCGGGTGGCGGCGCTGCAATCGACGCTGGGCGGCGGCGTGCGACCGCCGGGCAGCGCTCCCGACACGCGGACCGTCACCACGCCCCCGCCGGTGACGCGGTAGAGCGCCAGACGGGGCGCCGCGGCTTCAACCGCGTTCATGCCAGCACGTCCCACACTGGAGCGCCGTCGGCGATGCGAACCGGTCTGCCCAGGCGATCGTGAATCTCGGTTTCCGCGGGCAGGCCCAGGCAGTGGTACAGCGTGGCGGCAAAGTCGCCCGCCGTCACCGGCTTGTCGGCGGGATACGCGCCGATCTTGTCCGAAGCGCCGTAGGTTTGCCCGCCCACAATTCCCGCGCCCGCCAGCATGGCCGAGAAGACGTGGCCATAATGGTCGCGGCCGGCGTCGGGATTGATTTTAGGCGAGCGGCCAAATTCCCCCGTGACCGCCACCAGCGTTTCGCCCATCAGCCCGCGGGCGTGCAGGTCGTCCAAGAACGCCGACAGGCTGTGGTCCAACACCGGCAGATTGTGGTCGCGGAGGCGGGGGAAGTTGGCCGTGTTGCCCACGTGGTAGCCGTGCGTGTCCCAGGCAGGCACCGCCACGTTGTCGATCACCCCGTTGTTGTTGAACGCCTCGGGTTCGTGTCGATCGGGCCAATACACCACCACGGTTCGCACTCGGGCCTCGACCAATCGGCGGGCCAGGAGCAGACTCTGCCCAAACACGTTCAACCCGTACCGCTGGCGAACGGCGTCCGGCTCGCGTTCAACGCGGAACGCCTCCAAGAATCGCGGCGACGTGAGCAATTGAAAAGCTCGCTGATAGATCGCGCCGGCCTCTGCGGCGCCGCCATCAGAAGCGTGGACGTCGGCACGTTGCGTGACGCGGGCCAATAGTTCGCGTCGAGCCGCCAATCGTTCGAGGCCGACCGTATCGGGGAGCGTGGCTAAGGGAACGTCGAACGACGTTTCGTCCTTGCCGGCCGGGCGCACCTGCCAAGGATCGAACGTACGTCCCAAGAATCCACCGTTCTGGCCGGGGACGATGTTGGTGCTGGTGGAGATGTGCCAGGGAAATGCCACGAACGGCGCCGTGCCGGCATCGCCTGGGCGCAAGCGGCCGAGCACAGCCCCATAATGCGGATAATCGTCCTCGCGCGGTGGAACCTCGCCCAGATCGCGCGGGCGGCGCCCGGTGAGCATCGTGTGCGAGGCGCTGCCGTGGGCGCTGTCGCCGTGCGTCAGCGAACGAAGAATCGCGTAACGATCGGCCCGCCGCGCGAGCTGCGGCAGGTGCTCGGTGATTTGGATTCCCGGCACGTTGGTGTCGATCGGCCGAAACTCGCCGCGGATGCCGCTGGGAGCGTCGGGCTTCATGTCCCAGATGTCGATGTGGCTGGGACCTCCGAACAGGTACACCAAGACCAACGACTTGGCCTGACCGAAGCTGCTGCGGGCCGTCGGCTCACCCGCGGCGGCCAGGTTGGGCAGGCCGTCGAGCCCGCCGGTCAGGGCCGCGGCCGACGCGGAGAGCCCCACGCGCAAGACGTCACGGCGCGACCATTCGCGACGGACGTCGGCGGCGCCGGTGCGGATATAGAGCATGGCCTGGGCCTACGCGGCTGCAAGAGGGCATTGTCCGCTAGCGACATGTTAGTGCGAAGTCGGCACGAGAGTCAATTTTTTCGTGCTCGCCTTTAATTGGGCTCGGGGCAACGTCTTCGCGCGAGGCGCCCCATGCTCATCGCCCCCATGAGGGCGCCGGAATGCCGCGCTGTTTCATCCGATCGCCCATCCTAAGTCGGTACTCGTAGGTTAGGGCGCGAAACTCCGGTGAGGTGCGGTCGATCATGTCGCGCCGCCGCTCGTTACGCGAATTGGCGTCGCCCGGTCCACCTCGGCTGCCGGCCCAGGGGGGCCCGCCGAAGCCACCGGGGGGTCCACGGCGGTCGTCGTCACCCCGCTCTCGTCGGCCTTCCCGGTCGCCGTTGTTCTCGCCTTCGTCGCTACGTCGCTGACGGCGTTCGCGCCAGCGTTGCATCTGGTCGATCTGCTCGTCGATTTGCTTATTCTGCTCCTCGAGCGGCTGCTTGAAGAACGCGGTCAATCGCTCGACGGTCCGTTTCTCAAATTCCTGCCGCCGCTCTTCGCCCAATTGCTCCCGCTGTTCGGGCGTCAAGGCGTCGACCTCCTTGCGCAGCGTTTCCCATTGCTGGCGTCGCTCTTCGCGCGGCAGGTCGCGATCGCCGCGAAACAACTCGTCGCCCAACATGCGAACCTTGGCCAACTGTGGGTCTTCCCGGGTGTACCACCACCAGCCGCCGCCGCCCCCCAACAGCGTCAGCAAGCCGGCGACTATGAGCAAACGCGTTTTCATGGTTGGTTCTCCAATTACTCGGACGCGCTAGAACGTCGAGGCATGGCCGTCCAGGTACACATAGTTGCGCGAGCCAGGAAGACCAGGCCGGCCGTGGTACGGGGCAAAGTCATAGCCCAGCCAAACGTCCGACGAAGAGTAGGTGGGCACGCCATTGCGCAGCAGCAACTCCGGACGCCTCTTGCCCGCCACGCGCGACGCCGGATATTCGTAGCTGAGCTTTTCGGTCTGGAAGTATTTGACGTCGCTGGGACAAAAGAAGATTGGCTGGCTGTCTTCGATGTACGGCCCCAATACCTCGACCAGACTCGGCCGGTCGGGGGTAAGCGACGGCATGACCGCCGCCCAAGGAAAGACGCCACGGGCGCCTTGCCTGTCGACGTACATCTGCAGCGCCAAGCCGACCTGCCGCAGGTTCGACAGGCAGTTCGATTTGCGGGCCGTTTCGCGGGCGTGCTGTACGGCCGGCATCAACAGCGCCAGCAAGAGCCCAATGATGAACATGACTACCAACAATTCGACCATCGTCAGGCCGCGGCGGCTGGCAGGCATCTCAAACCTCCCTGACGGCTATCCGCCCGAACAGCTGGCATCTGTCGTGGCCGCGCCGGCCGAGCGTGGTTGCAATGTGGGGGCGCGGCGGAGTCGACGGTCGGCGGATCAACTACGGGAC
>CAYWTU010000439.1:0-4421 GCA_964461275.1 uncultured Pirellulales bacterium
TTCAGGTCGGGCGAACTGGGATTGAGTGTGTCAGGTTTGGCGGCTCTTTTCTAGGGCCGTGAGGAGGATCTGTGGGCAAAAGTATCAACGGGGTTCGTTTTCTGCCGGCGTGCGCTGCAGAGTTGGCACATCGATACGAAGGCTTACGTTCCTGTGAAGCGCCAGTAGAGAAACAGGGGGCTGACGCCCGCCGCTCGCCACTGGCGGACCGTAGTAAAACAGGGGGCTGACGCCCCCCGCTCGCCACTGGCGGACCGTAGCAAAACAGCGGGCTGACGCCCCCCGCTCGCCTGATTTGGCGCCGCGCGAAGTCCGATACAGTGGAGAGCTACCAGTAGATGAACCGCTCAAACAGCATCCGCTCGCGGGGCGAGAAGGCCGTAGTGTCGGGCGCCAAGAACCGGTTTTCGTCCACGTCCAAAAGCATCTTGCCGTGCGGGCCGAAATCTTGGGCCTGGTTCTGGCTCCAGCGCATCATGAACGTCGTCGGGCCGCGCGGCGTGCGGACCCGAAACTCCAACAGGCCGTACTTGAGCTCGATCGCGTCGATGCCGATGATCGTCTCGAGCAGATAGCGGCGGCGCAGCGCCTCGTCGATCAACCGCCTCTGAGCGGTGGGCCAATCGGTCAGGTCGCGGACGATGCCGATTTCGTGTTGCTGGCCGTCGTGATCGTCGTACCGCAGGCTGATATACCGGTTGGCGTGCGTGGCTGGGAACGCCCGCACGGCATGGACTCCGCGGTAGGTTTCGTCGTGGAGCGTGGCTTCGAGCCCGCCGTGCTGGCCAATCGCCAAGGCGCAGTTGTCGGGCGTTAGCCAGCGAGGCAAATAGGCGGGCGGTTCGTCTGAGTTGTCTTGCTCGTTCGCGCCGGCTTCTGAGGGGGCGTCGAGCAGGGCGGTGGCCGATTCGCGAACGGCGTGGCCCTGGCCGCCAGCGGCCTCGATGGACGTCCTTTCAGTTGCGTCGCTGAGCAGCCGATCGACGGTTGGCTCGCTGGTAAGTTGCGTTTGAATTCGAACCAGGTTGGCGTACAGGCCGTCCGCGGCGAGCAAGTCGTGGTGCGAACCGTTTTCCACCAGCTTGCCGTGGTCGAAGACCAAGATGCGGTCCGCCTCGCGAAGCGTCGAAAGTCGGTGGGCAATGGCGATGGTCGTGCGGCCTCGAGTGACCACCTTGAGGGCCTCTTGAATGGCCTTCTCGCTTTCGGTGTCGACGCTGCTGGTGGCCTCGTCAAAAATCAGCACCTTGGGATCGTACAACAGCGCCCGGGCGATGCTCACGCGCTGCTTCTCGCCGCCCGACAGGCCGGCCCCCCTTTCACCCAGCGGCGTGTCGTAGCCGAACGGCATCCGCAGAATGAAGTCGTGGGCGTTGGCGGCCCGGGCCGCGGTGATGATTTGCTCCGGGGTGGCGTCGGGTCGGCCGTAGACCACGTTGTCCCAGATGGTGCCGCGGAACAGAAACGACTCTTGCAACACGATGCCCACCTGTTTGCTCAGGTCGGCGCGTGCCAAATCTCGGACGTCGACTCCATCGAGCGTCACGCGTCCTTCTTCCACGTCGTAGAAACGGCAGATCAAATTCACCAGCGTGGTCTTGCCTGAACCGCTGCGGCCGACAATTCCGATCATTTCGCCGGGCTTTACCTCGAACGAGACCCCCTTGAGCACGGGGGTGTGTCGTTCGTAGCCGAACACAACGTTGTCGAAGGCGATGCGGCCCTGCACGCCGTCTAGTGGTTGGGGGTGGGGCGGGTCGGTGATCCGCGCCGGCGTGTCGAGGAGTTCAAAGATACGCTGGCTGGCGGTAAGGAAACTGGAGAGCCAGGCAGTCAGTTGGGCCAGGTTTTGCAGCGGCGTGTAGAACATGCCGAGGTAGGCCAAAAACGCCATGAGCTGCCCCAGCGTCATCTGGCGCCCGAGCACGTCGCGGCCCCCCATGTACCACACGATCAGGCCGCCGAGGCTGAAGATCAACTGCATGGTGGAAGAAAACACCGCTGCCGAGTTTTCCACCTCTCGGCGCGACGTGCGGAGGTAATCGCTGGAGCGCTGGAAGCGGTCGAACTCGCGCGGCTCCTGAGCGAAGGCCTTGACCACGCGGATGCCCGAGAGCATCGCCGTCAGAGCCCCAGCCTGCTTGCTCGACGAATCCCAGTAGCGGTAGTACTTGGGATAAATGTACTTGAGGAAGAACCAGCTTCCGCCCAACACCAGCGGCATCGGAATGAGCGCCAACAGCGCCAGCCCTGGGTGCAACAGAAAGAGCATCATCCCCACGCCCACCAGTTGCAGGATCTGCAACAGAAACCCGCCGGTCAGGTGTTGCATCAGGCTGTGCAGTACCTCGGTGTCGTAGGCCACGCGATTCATGAGCGAACCGACCTGGTGCCGATCGTAGTAGCCCACCGACAGTTCGTGCAATTTGCGAACCAGTTGCGCTCTCAGGTCGGACGTGAGAGCCGTACCGACGCAACTCGACAGCCATCCCTTGAGGCCGCTGACGACAGCCGCCACGACGCGGGCGGCGGCCAACCCGAGCACGATCACCAGCAGGATGGCGGGCAACTGTTCGGACGCGGCCTGCGTGGAGTCTACGCGGAGCACGTGGTCGACCAGGTACTCCTGGAGCTTGGGGGGCGCCAGTTCGGCCAAAACGCCGAGCACCAACAGGGCGCACATGCCAACCATCGCCTTGCGGTACGGCCGGAGGAGTTGCCGCACGCGGTCGAGCACCGCCCCGCGCGGGATGCAGCGCGGACAGGCGTCGCCGGCAAACCGCAGCGCCAGGCCACACTTGTCGCAGTGCATCGCGTCGTGTTCGTCTTCGGGCTCGATGGTGAGAGGGCCCCCTTTGCGGTGCGCCTCGAGCTTGGCGGCCACCTTGCCGAACCGATCGGCCAGCGAGTTCGAATATCGCACGAGGTCGACCCAGGCGCCGTCCACGCGGGCCTGCAGGAAACCGGAACCCAGGACTCCCTTGGCGCGGAACTGCTCGATCTGTTCCAGTTTCAAGCGGCGCACATTGCCCGGCAGTTCACCGCTGCTGTCCGTGCCGGCTGCAAGCACTTGGTCCGCGGTCACCAGCAGCCATTGGGTCTGTCGCTGGCCCAGCAGGTCGATGTCGCTGGAGGTGCATAGGAGCAACTCGTGCGAGGCTCCCTGGCTGCCGGCGTCCAGCAGCGAGGCGATGGCCGGCGGCGGCGCTTGACGGAGCCAACCGGTCGCAGCAGGCGCAAAGGTTTCAGACGCTTCAGGATTGGCGGCGATCATCGGGGGCGTGGGATCCTTGGCAGGTGGTGATGGAACACGGGCTTCTTAGCGGCCAACCAAGCATCGGTTCAATACGCTGGAATCGGCGGGAGCTAGCGGACCGGTGTCAGTTTGCGTGGCGGCATCTTACGCGACACCGGGAAATTCGGGGCAGACTCGCGCGCGGCGCAGGGCGATGGCGCCAAGCGTGGAGCGGGCGGGGGAGGCGAGAACAGCCGAAGTTTGCATCGGCCGGCGGCGGAGAGTAGGCTCTGGACCATTCCGGGCGGACGAAGTCTGAAGGGGCATGGCGGCAAGTCGGCCACGACTCGCGGCGAGACGAGACGGGCCCGGATAGCCTCTTGCTTTGGAATACATCTCATGGTGACTACGCTGTTGACAATGATGTCGTTCGCCCTCGCCCCCGAAATTCCGGAAGAAATTGTGCAGCGGTTCTCAGCGCACGAGCTGAGCTACACCGGCGGCGACTACCACGACCACGCCTTTCCGTACCGGCTGCTGACCCCGGAGAAGATCGAACCGGGCAAGAAATACCCGCTGGTCCTGTTCCTCCACGGCGCTGGCGAGCGGGGCGATGACAATCGGATCCAGCTTCTGTACCTGCCCACCTGGATGTCCGAGGCGGACTATCGCGGGAGGTTTCCTTGTTATCTACTGGCGCCGCAGTGTCCCAAGGCCAAGTGGTGGTTCGACGCCAAGCGGGCATTCGGCAGACCCAAGGCCGATGCGGACGCGGCCGCCCAACCGGCCGATCCGCCCGGGGCGGCGCCGCTGTCGGACGAGCTCCAGGCCGTGTCGCGAATGCTCGACGAGGCGCTGGCCAAGCATCCCATCGACCCGGACCGCGTCTATTTGACCGGCCTGTCGATGGGGGGATTCGGAAGTTGGGCTCTGGCGGCGGCGCAGAGCGAACGGTTTGCGGCCATGGCGCCGATCTGTGGCGGCGGCGACGCTGGCACGGCTGGCAAGCTGACCCAGTTGCCGATCTGGGTGGTGCACGGCGGCGCCGACCCCGTGGTGCCGGTGGCCCGCTCGCGCGCCATGGTCGAGGCGGTCAAACTGGCGGGCGGGAATGTGCAGTATCACGAGTTGGAAGGGGTTGGCCACGACAGTTGGACGCCGGCCTACCGTGATCCGGCCGGCCTGT
>CAYWTU010000440.1:0-4416 GCA_964461275.1 uncultured Pirellulales bacterium
GGCCTGCACATTGAAGTCGAAGAAACGCCAACAGTTCGTTCCCGGCCGGCGCGCCGTTTGCAGCTTCAGATTGTGTGCAACGATCACCCCGAACCCCGCCCTGCCGACCTTTTGGCGGCGGCAGAAAAAATCTGCTTCGCGCCGCCAGACGTCCGCCGCAACCCGTTCCTGGCGGCAGCGCGTATTGGACGGGCAATTGCCGTGGGGCTCGGTGAGGATGTCGTTAGTCATAACGAATAGTTACGAGTTGCTGGTATGCACGCCGCCGTGAACATCCTCCTGGCCTTGGTGATCGCTTTTGTCGCAATCGGCATCGGCTGGCGATACGCCAGCCGGGTCTGGCAATTGCCTTGTCCGAGCCTATTTGCCTGGACGCTCGAAGGAAAGGTCTATGGACGAATCCTCCGCACCTCCCAGACGCTCGATTGCCTGGAGCTTCGACCGGGCCTGCGAATACTCGAGATTGGCCCCGGGCCCGGCCGGCTGCTGATTCCGGCCGCACGCCGCGTGTCGCCCGATGGCCAGGCGGTGGGGCTCGACATTCAGCCCGGCATGATCGCTCGGCTGCAACAGCGAGCCGCGGGCGCGGGCGCGGAAAACGTCCAGACGGTTTTGGGCGACGCGGTCCTGCCGCAATTCCCGCCGCAATCCTTCGACGTGGTGTTTCTATGCACCGCACTGGGCGAGATTCCCGATCGACAGGCGGCGCTCAGGCACTGCTTCAGCTACTTGAAGCCAGGTGGATTGTTGTCCATCACCGAACTGGCAGGTGACCCGCATTTTCAGTCGCAAAGCACGCTGGCGGGGCTATGCCAGTCGGCCGGGTTTACGCACGAGCGCACCATCGGACCACGGTGGTTCTTTACGATGAATTTCCGTCGACCTCCGGAATAAGCCCCAAGGCCCCCAAGGCTATCGCTGAACATGCGCCTCGCTGCGCGCTTGTCCTTGGGCGATCCGCGGCCCGGACGCGGGGTCCAACCACTGGGCTACCGCGAGACCGACGAACTCGTGACCGGCTCGGTTCCAGGCGTTCGATTCGCGCTCGTACAACGGCCCGGCTGCGGTGCGGAGAATGGGGAGCAGATCAAGCGCCGGCACGCCACACTGCGCAGCGATGGCCGACACGCGGCGCTGCGGCAACTCAACGTCCAACTCCCCGATCTTGAGGCCGTGACGCTGACACAATCGTCGACAAAGACCGGCATCCACCTGGTAGGCGGCGGGAACGATCACCAGGCGCAGCTCAATGCCGCCAGCGCGGCAACTTTCCGACATTCGAGTCAGCGCCCGCAATGCATCACCGTAGCGGCATTGCACCCGAGGCGGAATTGGCGCTACGCACGCCGCCAGCGCCTCGCACCAGTCGTTCTCGTGGGCCGCCGGCGCAACCGCCGGGACAAGCTGCCGCCGGCTGGCCTTGAGGCTCGGCTTGGGCGCCAGGCACTGGTACAGCCGCAGACTCCGATAATCGAACGCCCCTGGCGCCTCGAGCCCAGCCTTGCCCAGCGAGGCCACGTCGACCACCACCAGCACAACCTCAGGCCCAACGGAAGCCAGTTCATATTCCAGCAGTGCCGCCTGTTGGACTTCATGGCAACCCGGCCATGAGTAATTGCAGATTTCCCATTTCGGCGCCTGGCGTGCGAGCCATTCCAACCAGTTGCCTCCGCCGGATTCGACGAGGCCGATCTCACCGGCCAGCACCGTCAACTGCCTCCGATCGCCGCTGATCGGTAAAGCGATGTTCTGCTGAAGGAGGGGACCACCCTGGCGGCGATCACGCGTCTGGCATCGCATGGCGCGTGCCTGCTGGTGCGCACACCATGCTGGCGGCGCGCCGGGGGTCGTCACACGGGTGATCGCTCGCAAGCTCCCCTCCGCGATGGCCACGCCAATCAGGCCGATCGCCGCGGTGCGAAACACCACTTTGAACCAACGCTGCAACGCTGCGGACGGTTGGCTAGGCAACCGCCCGCCAAGAACCAGCCAGCCGCACAGCGTGACGTGCATTGCCAGCAGCGCCCGAAATAGATACCTCACGCACGGGTCGGGACCCAGGCATAGCGAAACGGCATACGCCACGACGCAACCGGCCGCAGCCGCCAGAGCCACGTCGGCCCTGGAAAGTTGACAGGCGACGATCCGATTGTGTAGACCGCGCGCGGCGCGGCGCCAGGCGTCGCAGGCCATTCGAGCCTGCACAATGGCCGCGCCCAACAGGACCACGGCTGCGGAAAGGCGATACGGTCGAGGCGACTGGGCCGTCAGGTGTTGCCAAATGCCGCTGAACCCACCTGCCAGGCAGAGACTCGCCGCCGCGCCCAGCAGCAAGACCGCGATCCAGGCGCCTCGATGCGCCGCGCGACGCCCGTTCTGACGGCGTCCATCGGCCACACGGTCTCTCCCGAGCGAGTCGGCGGCGTTCAAACCCTCGCAGAGGCCCACTCATCGTCATCGTCGAAACATTCCGGCCGGCCTGATGAGAAAATCTCGCTGAAATACGAACTTCGCATGAAGAACGACCGTGCGTCCTCTGAGCGACAGCGGGGTCCGACGCGATTGGAATCAATCGACCCAGCGGCGTTTGCCCAGCACCGCCGGCTGCTCGTGGATGTCGTCTTCAGCCATCGGCGGCCCGGTTTTCGCGGCGAAGCAGGGCAAAACATCGTTCGGCCGCACCCCATTCCCCACGGACCGTTACAACCGGCCCAGGCCCACCGGCGGCGAAATCCAACGCCATCATCCAGGGCGGATGTGAACTAGGCTTTTACTGCGGCGGGCCGTCAACGATCGGACCGCGCTGCGCAAGGCAAGGGCAAGGAGTCTCCGCGATGATTTTCGTATGGATCAAGGCGCTTTTTAAAGGCATTGGCAGCGCCATCGGCGCCGTCCTGACCGCGGCCGACGGCCTGACTCGGAACGAGTGGTTCATGGTCATGGCAGTCGTGTGCGGGGCCGGGATCATGTGCATGCGCGGCTTCGGATCTCGCAAGAGCGTGTAAGTTGCGAGCAGACACTGGCCAGCAGGGGGCAAGCGTGTTGCAGCGGTTCGTCATCGGTGAATGGGTGATGCAAGGTGGGGGGATTTCCTACGCGACGGCCCTAGGGCTCGTGGCCCTGCTGGGCTACGTCATCGGCCGACGGCAATTGCTGGCGGCGGCGGCCAACGCGGCGATCGCCCGCCGAGAAATCGAGCGGGCCCAAGCCGTCGCCCAGCAATTGGAAAAAATAGCCGCCGTCGTGGGGGGCGAGCTGTCGCGCCACCATACCAGCGTGGCCCGCTTCAAACAGCGCGTCTCCGAGCTGGGGGATGAGGAGCGCGACGGCGCCTGGAAGAAGCTGTGCGACGAGGCGGAGGAGATGCTCCGGCCCACACTGCAACTGGCCAACGAATTCGCCCGCGCCTACGACGAAATTCGTTACCAAACCAGCCACCTGATGGCGTTTGCCGACGTGCGAACCGACGCCCTCACCGGGGTCCGCAATCGCCGGGCGTTGGACGAATGTCTGGCCGGACTGTTGGCCCTGCGGCATCGCTACAACCAACCATTCTCGGTCGTCATTCTCGATGTCGACCACTTCAAGAGAATCAACGATGAACTAGGGCACCTCAACGGCGACCACGTGCTGCGGGCGGTGGCCACGTTGTTGGACCAGGCCGTTCGCGAAACCGACACCGTGGCCCGCTTCGGCGGCGAGGAATTCGTGATCGTCTTGCCGCACACCGACCTCGACGGCGGCGCGATCTTTGCCGAACGCCTCCGCAAAATGGTGGCAGCGCAAGTGCTCAACGGCGTCCGTGTGACCGTGAGCATGGGGCTGGCCAGTCCGTTGGAGGCGGAGAACGCCGCTGGCTTGCTGACCCGCGCCGACGAGGCGCTGTACCAAGCCAAACGCTCCGGCCGCGATCGGGTGCATCGTCATACGGGCCTAGCCATCGAACCGGTCATCGCCGCGGCCGCCGAAGCACCGCCCATCGCGGCGCCTCAGGAATCGGCGTAGCCGTCACGATTGCCTGGCCCCAGGGGAGGCGCCCCCTACGCGGCCATCGGCAACTTGCCTCATCGCAAGACGGCGGAGGTCGGACGCTATTTGATCCCCGACCGGCGGTTGAGCACCCCGCGGACGCCAATCTCGCCGCCAGGGTCGCGGCTCAGCTTGTCCATCAGCACCCGGGCGTCGTGGACGATTGGCCGCACCTGTCGAGTCAGGTCGGCAATGTTCTCCGCCGCCCGGTCCAGGTTGTGATACAGGCTGGGGTCGTTCATCAACATCCCCAGCGTCCCTTCGCTACGGTTGAGCGATTCGGTGAAGTTGTTCAGGTTCTCAAATAGCCCGTCGACCCGACCCAGCGTGGCGTTGAGCTTCGTCACGATTTCCTCGCCCTGTTCGCCTAAAGGCTGCGTCAGTCCT